>NZ_JVBO01000044.1:0-999 GCF_001073445.1 Granulicatella sp. 572.rep1_STHE
TGATATGCTCCCTCTAAAGTAGACACTAAAAAAGTAAACTACTTTAGAGGGGGTATTTTTTAGATTGGCTAAGAAACATACTGCAAAAGAATTAGAACGATTCATAGAATTGTATTTAGATGGTGTGCCTTTTCGTGAGTTGCGTAGTGAATATGGTTTAAGGATTTCACCTGGAACATTTAATATGTATTTTTCGAAATATAAAGCATATGGACTTTCTGCTTTAGAAGATAGAGATGGGTTTAACACTTATACAAATGAATTTAAAGAAATGGTGGTTAAAGAGTTTTTAGAATCGAAAACCTATTTAACGGCAATCACAAGAAAATATAATATTCCTTCTGTTACAACTGTACGAAATTGGATTATTAAGTATACTAATGGTGAGGCCACGAAGGCCTACTATCCTAAGCCAGAGGTATACACTATGAAATATAGAAAAACATCGCACGAAGAAAGAATCCTTATCGTCAAAGACTGTATTCAAAATCAATTAAACTATAAACAAACTGCACAGAAATATAACATCTCGTACAACTTGGTGTATCAATGGGTAAAAAAATATCAAAAATATGGCCCTGATGGATTAATAGACAGTCGAGGAAAACGAAAACCAGATAATATACAGACAGAAACTGAGCGTATTCGTGCAGAAATGGCTATATTAAAGGCACGAAACGAATATTTAGAAACAGAAAATGCCGCACTAAAAAAATTACAAGAAGTGGAAAGCGAGCTGATGTTTGCCAGACGAAATTTGAAGCGGAATATCAAACGATTAAAAAATTAAGTAAAAGAGGATTTCATATTACTCAATTATGTAAAGCCTTAAACGTTAGTAGAGCCGGCTATTATAAATGGTTAAATCGAGTCCCTTCGGAATCTGAAAAACGACTACGTCGTTTAATGTCATTAATACACGAAGTATATGAATCCGTTCAAGGTATATATGGATATCGTCGTATCACAATCTATTTAAACTATTATAGAAATGCGAAG
>NZ_JVBO01000045.1:0-87868 GCF_001073445.1 Granulicatella sp. 572.rep1_STHE
CAAGCTTCATCACTTGTGATTCGCTTAATTCTAATCAGCCTTGCGGGGGTAAGACTACAAAGCTAACATGACTCACACTGTGAGTCATGTTTTGTCTTTGGTCTTACTCCCAGTTTGAAGCTTCGAAGGTGCAAGACTACAGACTCGAACCGGTGCAACGTTACAGTGATGATGAAGACATCCGTTGGGAAAGGCGGAATCATTTCTTTTATAAAGAACACCAAAGCGAACTCTAAATTTTCAGTAAATTCCACTTGCATTAGTGGTATTTTTTTATGGATGCAAGTATACTAGAATAGTATATGCATAACGGAAAGGGGAATGTGAGATGACTCAAAATCCTGCTTTAGTTCAGTTGACAGAAAATGCAAAACAAATCTATCAACTGATTTCAAAACAAAAAACACATCTTTGCTTGGCGAAATGCCCTGCTTTCGAAGAGATTATCGACACACAATTATTCGGTTTATCAAAACAAGTAGAATTTGCTGTAGCGATGGATTTAATCCATGCAAATGAAGGACATAAAATTATGGCGGATTTGGAGTATGCTTTAAATGATATGTATACCCAAATCTATGAAGAAACGTACCAAAAGTAGAGGAGGACTCTCGTGTTAAATTTTCATGAAAAAATGAAACGCCTCCTAAAAGTAGATCCGCTAATTATGGGATTATATGTATTACTTTCTGTATTTGGACTAGTAATGGTCTATAGCGCAAGTAGTTATTATGCCTTAGTCAATCAAGGAAACTCCGAAGCTTTTATGGTAAAACAGCTCTTATATATCGTCCTTGGGGTGCTATTGGCGCTAGGAATTTCCATTCTTCCAGAGAAATGGATGAAGAGCGAAAAAGTGATGGGCGCTACTTTTGGGGTCATTTTTATACTACTGGTTGTCGTATTATTCACGAAAGGAATAAATGGGGCAAAGAGTTGGATTAACTTAAAAGTGTTTAATTTGCAACCGTCAGAATTAGTAAAACTATTTGTAATTTGGATTTCTGCTTATTTATATAGTAAGAATGAAAGAAGTAAACGAGATTGGAGATTCTATTTAGTCCCAGCTGCTGTCACTATCTTCCTTTTTGGAATGATTATGCTTCAACCCGATTTAGGGACGGGGATAATTGTTGTTGCAGTGGCCCTTTTACTAGGGTTAATGACGGGTGTTTCTAATCGTGCATTAGCTTCCTGGGGTGCAGTTTTTGCGCTTCTATATGGAATTACGTATTTAGATTCGTCTGTTTTTGAAAAAATCGGACTAAAAGCCTATCAAGTCAGTCGTTTTACATCTTTTCATAATCCGTGGTCAGATGCAACGGGTTCAGGATATCAATCCATTCAAGGTTTTCTAGGATTGTCTAGAGGGAATTGGTTTGGAACAGGACTATCAAATTCTGTTCAAAAAACAGGGTTCCTTCCAGAAGCCCATACGGACTTTATCTTAGCTATTGTTGGAGAAGAACTGGGATTTGTCGTTATTTTTGTCTTGATGCTGGCAATTGTAGGGTTCATTATTGCGATGATTTATAAAGGAAACAAGTGTAGAAGCCTGTTTGCAAAATACTTATGTTATGGAGTAGCGATTTTATTTTTAATCCAATCCGGAATTAATATCGGTGCGCTAGTCGGATTTGCACCGTTAACAGGGGTTCCGTTGCCACTTATCAGTTATGGAGGATCTAGCTTCCTAGCTTCTAGTGTAGGGGTGGGCTTTGTGCTTTGGGCTATTCGAAATGATCAAAAACAAAAAGAACCAACTCCTCCAAAAGAAGAAGCAACTCCAGAAGAAGAACAACAACCAATAGAATTAAAAGCGATGTAGAAGGGAGAAAGAATGGAACAACAAGAAAGACAAGCACTCGTTGTTTGGTTGTATACATTGAAACCAATTAAACAATTGAAGCGATTTGGAAATATTCATTATATTTCAAAGCGTTTGAAATATATCTACTTATATGTGAACAAAGATGAAGTAGAAAGTGTGATGGAACGTTTATCTAATTTCCATTTTGTTCGTAAAGTTGAGCCTTCTCTTCGAAAAGAAATTCGAATGGATTTCACTCAGATTCTTCCTGAATTAAGAGAAGAAATTGAAAAAGAGAAAGCTGAACAAAAAGCTTCAGAGAGACTATAGAAAAATCCGTGTACTCACTTTGTACACGGATTTTTGTCATTTATAAAAAGAGGCCGATAAAGATGGATAGCGCCCCCAAAACAGTGGCAACTACTAGAAAAAGAATGACAGAAGAATAGGAAAACACAATCCATTTTTTTCCTTCTGTTTCTGAAGAGAGTCGACGAGAGAATGATTTCAAAAAATCTGTACGACTTAAGTAGGCAAAAAGTCCTAGCATTAAGAAAACTAAAGCGCACATAAATAAAGCGTTGCTAAAGTGTAGAAAGGAGAAGCCACTGGTGACGCTCACGAATAGTGCACAAAGAAGAATGATGCTACCGGAAAAGATTCCGATTTGTTTAAAATCAAATTTCATAAAGTTGCTCCTTTTCATTGATTCTCTACAATGTACCAGAACATTTAAAAAAGCGCAATTTCTTTTGTGAAACTAATTAGTTGAAACTTTAATTCTTTAGATAGTATGATGAAACAGAATTAGAAGATAAATAATGGAGGTGTAAGGTTGAAAAACTATCTTAAATATATCGCAAAACGTGTTTTTTACATGTTTTTAACACTATTTTTAATTGCGACAATTACGTTCTTTTTAATGAAACTATTGCCGGGGTCTCCATACGCCAATGAGGAGCAACTAACGCAGGCTCAACTCGAAATTATGAATGCGAAGTATGGTTTAGATAAACCCGTATTCGTTCAATACTGGATTTATATTACGGGTCTATTCCGTTTAGATTTTGGACAATCTTTCCAATATAATTCGACGGTAGCGAATTTGATTTTCTCTAGGGTAGGACCTTCTTTCCAACTTGGATTCCAAGCGTTGATCTTTGGAACAATTGTGGGTTCTCTTCTGGGAATGATAGCAGCCATGAGACAAAATACTTGGGTGGATACTCTAGCGACGTTCTTTGCGATTATCGGTCGTTCTGTTCCAAGTTTCGTGTTCGCTGTCGTTTTACAATTGTTGTTTGGGGTGATTTTCCCTATTTTACCAATTGCTTTATGGAATCAAGGTTTTGTTTCCTCAATTTTACCGACACTAGCACTTTCGATTTCTCCGATTGCCGATTCGGCTCGTTTTGTAAGAACGGAAATGGTAGAAGTATTGCATTCGGATTATATTGAACTTGCCAGAGCAAAAGGACTTACTCGTTTTGAAGTGGCATTTCGACATGGTTTTAGAAATGCGATTATTCCACTCGTGACGATTCTTGGGCCGATGCTCGTAGGATTGATGACAGGATCGATGGTTATTGAAAATATTTTCTCTATCCCTGGTATCGGTGAGCAATTCGTGAAGTCCATTTTAACGAATGACTATCCAACGATTATGGGAGTAACGATGTTATATTCAACATTGTTAGTTTTTGTGATTTTAATTGTCGATTTACTATACGCTTGGATTGATCCTCGTATTCGTATTACAGATGAAGGAGGGGAAGTATAATGGCAGAAGTATCTGAAAAAGACTTATTCCAAAGAGTAGATTTGAGTCATACGGCTGACCGAGAAAAAATCGCTTCTCCGTCTTTAAACTTTTTACAAGACTCTTGGAGACGATTAACGAAAAATAAAGGAGCGGTATTTTCTCTAGTCATCGTACTAGCGATTATTTTGCTAGCTATCTTGGCTCCAGTGATTGCTCCGTTTGATCCTCTCGAACAAAATGCGCAATTTGCGAATTTACCTGCTCGTATTCCTGGACTCTTTAGCGGCCTTCGAAATGGAGTAGATGTGTATGCGCAACAAGGAGTTCCTGAAGGAGTCAACTTCTATTTTGGGACAGATAATTTAGGAAGAGATTTATTTTCACGTGTTTTATACGGGACACAAACTTCATTAATTATCGCCTTTGCTGCGGCTTTGTTTGATATTACTATCGGAGTGACTTACGGAATTATTTCTGGATGGTTTGGAGGACGGGTAGATACCGTTATGCAACGATTCTTAGAAATTATTTCAGCAATTCCAAACTTAATTATTCTTGTTTTAATGTTATTAGTGATGAAACCAGGTCTCGTTTCGATTATCGTTGCGATTGGGTTTACGAGTTGGGTAACAATGGCTCGTGTTGTCCGTGCGCAAACATTAAAACTAAAAAATCTTGAATATATTTTAGCTTCTCGTTCTTTAGGGCAAAGCTTTTGGAAAATTGCTTTCAAGCATTTACTACCGAATATGGCAGGCTTGATTATTATTCAAACCATGTTTTCAATTCCTTCAGCAATCTTCTTTGAAGCCTTCTTAAGCTTCTTAGGAATTGGGATTCCAGTTCCGGATGCGTCACTCGGTTCGCTGATTAATGGAGGATATAAAACATTCCGTATTTATCCAAACTTAATGTGGTTCCCATCAGGAGTTCTCTGTGTCTTAATGATTAGCTTTAACTTGTTAGCAGACGGACTTCGTGATGCATTTGACCCGAAAATGAAAGATTAGGAGGATTCGAATGAGCGAAACAATTTTATCTATTGAAAACTTACGAATCCACTTCAAAACTTTCGCAGGAGAAGTACAAGCGATTCGTGGAGTTAATCTTACTTTGCAAAAAGGGGAAACTCTAGCTTTAGTAGGAGAATCAGGATCTGGAAAAAGTGTGACTGCTAAAAGCGTGATGCAATTGTTGTCGAACAACGCGATGGTTAAAGAAGGTTCTATTCTATTTAAAGGAGAGAATCTCTTAGAAAAAAGCGAACGTGAAATGCAATCCATTCGCGGGAAAGAGATTGCGATGATCTTCCAAGATCCAATGACCTCTTTGAATCCAACCATGAAAATTGGACGACAAATTGCGGAAGTGATTATTAAACACGAAAAGGCTTCAAAAGAAGAAGCGTATAAACGTGCAGAAGAATTACTAGAGCTTGTAGGAATTCCAAATCCAAAAGAACGGATGAAGCAATATCCTCACCAATTCTCTGGTGGTCAGCGTCAACGGATTGTGATTGCGATTGCATTAGCATGTAATCCTGATATTTTAATTGCCGATGAACCAACAACGGCTTTAGATGTGACGATTCAAGCACAAATTTTAGAGCTATTAAAAGAACTTCAATGTAAATTCCAAATGGCCATTATCTTTATTACGCATGACCTTGGGGTTGTGGCAAATGTCGCAGACCGTGTTGCTGTTATGTATGCAGGTAAAGTTGTTGAAGTCGGAACTTCTGATGAAGTTTTCTATAATCCCCAACATCCGTATACATGGGGCCTCCTTCGTTCGATGCCGACTTTACATACCGGAGATATTCTTTACGCGATTCCGGGCTCACCTCCAGATTTATTAGATCCACCTAAGGGAGATGCCTTTGCACTTCGTAGTGATGTGGCGCTTGAAATCGACCGCATAAAAGAACCTCCTATGTTCCAAGTGTCTAAGACGCATTTTGCAGCTACTTGGCTTTTGGACCCACGTGCGCCAAAAGTAGAAGTGCCTGAGGAGATTTTGAGAAGACGTAAAATCTTTTTTGGAGAAGGAGGTGCGTCTAATGACTAGTACAAATGACAAAAAGAAACTGGTTGAAGTAAAACACTTAAAGCAGTATTTTGGCACAAAGAAAAATGTCGTAAAAGCCATTGATGATATTTCCTTTGATATATACGAAGGGGAAACTTTCGGGTTAGTAGGAGAATCAGGTTCTGGAAAATCAACAACAGGAAGAGCACTTTTACGCCTATACCAACCGACAGATGGGGAAATCCTTTTTGAAGGGAAAGATATTGCGACACTAACCAAAGGGAAGGAACTTCTTGAGTTTCGAAAAGAAGCGCAGATGATTTTCCAAGATCCTTATGCTTCACTAGATAGCCGGATGAAGGTGCGTGATATTATTGCAGAAGGTATTGATATTCATCATTTGGCTTCAACAAAAGAAGAACGAAACCAAATGGTCGATGAGTTGCTAGAAACAGTGGGGCTCAACCGAGAACATGCCAACCGTTATCCGCATGAATTTTCAGGAGGTCAACGTCAACGAATCGGGATTGCCAGGGCGCTCGCCTTAAATCCAAAATTCATCGTTTGTGATGAGGCAATTTCTGCACTAGACGTTTCGATTCAAGCACAAATTGTGAATTTGCTAAAGAAACTCCAGAAAGAAAAAGGACTCACTTATCTCTTTATTGCTCATGATTTATCCATGGTGAAATATATTAGTGACCGGATTGCTGTCATGTATCGTGGCCGTATTGTAGAAATGGGCTCTGCGGAATGTGTCTATACGAATCCGCAACACGCCTATACGAAGAGTTTGCTATCTGCTATTCCTCTTCCAGATCCTCGTGAAGAGAAAAATCGAAAACGAATTGTTTATAAAGGTGAAGATTTCGATGAGAATGCTACTCTGCAAGAAGTGGAACCTGGTCATTTCGTTTTGAGATAATGAAGAAATAGAGGAAAATCGTACTTTTTATGGAAGCTATAGACATTTTTGGTAGAATTCTGTAAAATAACAGTACTATCTGAATTAATAGATAGTCCGCTTTCAAATGCGGATGAATAAGGTTTGAGGATTTGATTGCATTTCCTCCTAGGAAACCTTAATGAGAAGGGAGAGAAAGTTATGTCAAATCAAGTAGTTTTTGATAAAGTAGCTCAATTGATTGCAAACCGTTTTAGTGTTGATGCTTCAACCGTAACGGAAGGCATGACATTCCAACAAGACTTAGGCGCAGATTCACTAGATGTCGTGGAATTAGTTATGGAATTAGAAGATGAATTTGGAATTCAAATTTCTGATGAAGATGCAGAAAACATCACAACAATTGGAGACGCAGTGAATTATATCACTGAACATCAAGCTTAATATTCGAAAAGGATGGTAGATTTTTCTACCATCCTTTTTTTATTAACAAAGAAATAAAATATTCATGATGTTCACAAATTAAAGACAATTTCTACATAATGTGTACAAAATATTGAAGTGGTGCGGTTTTTACAATTAAAAACAAATGAAAAAATAATAAAAAAATAATGAGAGATAATATTTAAGGTTGCAGTGAGATGGGAATAAGAGTAAAATCTAAGATATTCTAAAAACAAATCCAAACTTGGAGGGAAACACATGAACAAAAAAGCAATTGCTGGTTTATTAGGTGCTGCTTCATTAGTAACATTAGCTGCATGTAATAATAACAAAGCGAATAACGCTGGTGGGGAGTCTGCTTCAAAAGCAGCA
Organism: Granulicatella sp. 572.rep1_STHE; assembly: GCF_001073445.1. Lineage (NCBI taxonomy): Bacteria > Bacillati > Bacillota > Bacilli > Lactobacillales > Carnobacteriaceae > Granulicatella > Granulicatella sp. 572.rep1_STHE. Next base: position 7,321 of record NZ_JVBO01000045.1, read on the forward strand.
GAACGTAAATTCCCAACTGAAGTATCAAATGAAGGGACAGTTGTAAAAGGCGGAACAATTAACTATGCGATTGTATCTGCTTCACCATTTAAAGGATTAATTAACCCATTACTATCAATCGACAATGCCGACGGTGCATTAGAAGATTTTGCTTTTGCAAACTTATTCGAATTCGATGAAAACCAACGCATCAAAAAAGATGGCGGTATGATGGAATTCACTTTAGACAGAGAAAAGAAAACTGTAACATTAAAATTCCGTTCTAAAGACTACAAATGGTCAGACGGACAACCGTTAACAATTGATGACTATATCTTTACTTATGAATTTGTTGGTAATAAAGACTATAACGGTGTTCGTTACGATGAAAATGCTGAAAATGTTGTTGGTATGGAAGAATTCCACGCAGGAAAAGCAGATAAAATCTCAGGACTTGAAAAAGTGGATGACCAAACAGTTGTTATTCACTTGAAAGAAGTATATCCAGCTTTAGAAAAAGGTGGAAATGCTATTATGAGTAATATCTTGCCGAAACATATTTTCAAAGATATGACTTATGAACAAGCAATTGCTTCAGATGCGGCTCGTACTAAAGTTGTGGGTAACGGACCATTCATCGTTGACAAAGTAGTTCCAGGGGAATCTGTAACATTCAAGAAAAACCCTTATTACTACAAAGGCGAACCTAAAGTGGATGGCCTAAAAGCAGATATTGTATCTCCTGATTCTATCGTTCAAGAAATGAAAGCTGGAAAATATGACTTTGCTACAATGCCTCCAGAACAATATGATACGTATAAAAACTTATCAAATGTCACATTGCTTGGTAACATCACAAACAGTATTTCTTATATTGGTTTTAACATGGGTCACTTTGATAAAGAAAAAGCAGAACATGTATTTGAACCTTCTAAGAAGATGAGTGATCCAGCTTTACGTAAAGCCATCGCTTATGCATTAAATAATGAACAAGTGGCAAACGAAACTTATCAAGGTTTACGTATTGAAGCAAATACATTATTAACACCATTCTTCGGTGAAATCTATGCGGATAAATCAGAAGTCCCAGGATTCACATATAACCCAGAAGAATCTAAGAAAATCTTAGCAGACGCAGGTTATAAAGATACTGATGGCGATGGTTATGTGGAAGACAAAGAAGGTAAACCATTAACAATCACATTATTAGTTCCTACAGGAAGCCAAACAGATGAAGCTGTTATTCAACAATACATCGAATGGTGGAAAAATGTTGGTCTACGCGTAGAGTTATTAAACGGCCGTGCATTAGAATTCAACGCATATGCTGAAAAATTAACAAAGTATGCGGATGACTTCGATATGTGGTTAGGTGGATTCACAATTGGTTACAACCCTGACCCAGATGGATTATACGGACCAAAAGCTCGTTTCAACTTCTCACACTATGTGAACGATGAACACAACAAGTTAATCGAAGAAATTGCTTCTGAAGCTTCATTCGATCAAGCTAAACGTGTTGAATTATTCAAACAATGGCAAAAATTCGTATTTGAAAATCCATTCCAAGTTCCACGTTTCAACACTTACTCATTAACAGCAGTAAACAAACGTGTGAAACATGTAGATATTGCTCAAGGTAAATCAACAGGATGGGAAGAAGTAGAATTACTTTCTGATTCTGGTGTTGCTGATAAATAATTGGATTCCATTCAAAGGTCTCGTAAATGCGAGGCCTTTTTTGCGTTATGTATAATTTTTTTCTATAAATATTTTCATATGTAATTATTACAAAATAAAACCAGTCGACAGTTTATTCTGGACTTTTATTATAAACATAGTAAAATATACTTGTTAAAGTAGTCACAAATCTATTTGTTCTATTTTTCTACAGATATGATTAATGTGGATAGGAGTTGATTTATAGCGAGGTTTGAAAGCGCTTTAATCGATTTCGGCCAAAGGAATAATAATGATAATTCAAATGTTAAGCAATTGATTTAGTATTATTTCGAACCCTTCAGAGCAAGAAATTTATTGTTGTACGAAAAAATCCTTATTAGAAGAAAGGTGATGGAGCAAGATGGACAAAACGAAATCTCTAAAAATAAATATTGAACAGTTTTCATATACTCCATCTAATCCTATATTTTTAAAAAATAAGATTGAGATTGGGTTAGGTGAGATTGTTGGAATAGTAGCACCTAATGGGTATGGAAAAAGTACCCTAATGGATATCATAGCTGGAAATATTGTTTCTTCAAATTGTGAGATTCAGTATAGTGGGTTAAATGCGGGAATGAATATCAAGTATAAAGCTATTGTAACGAAAATGCTAGAGCCAATGGATTTATATGAACAATTAACTGGCCGTGATCATATGGAACTATTTGCATCCAGTTGGGGGAAGAAGGAAAATGATATCATTCAAATTGAAGAACTGCTAGGAATGAGTGGCTACATCAAGAAGAAGGTAAGTGTATATTCCTTAGGAATGAGACAAAAGTTATGTTTAGCTTTATGCTTGATTAGTGGTGCGGAAGTGTACCTATTTGATGAAGTTCTGAACGGTTTAGATCAAGAAAATGTAAAAAAGGTTGAATCTGTTATTTTTGATTTAAAGAATAACGGGAACATTGTGCTGTTAGCTTCCCATTTATTAGAAAATCTCGATGAATGCTATGATCGTGTACTATTTTTGAAAGACGGTAAATTAATTGATGTAAAAGCAGTTGATCTCAACCATAATAAGAAATTGGTAGTAAAATTTATTGATGAGTTACATTTGAATCGTTATAAGAAGCCTTATCCGGTAGAGTTGTTAGCTGACAATAAAATTGTTTTTTCTCCTCAAAATAATACTGAAATAAAGATGATTTTGGACGGATTATTAGAAGAAAACTCAGGAGTCACTTCAATATCGTTGGGAAGAGAAAAAATAAGTATGATTTATAGAAGCCTGTATGGTTAGGGGTGGTTTTCATGCTTAGTTTTATATGGAAAATCATGTTTGATTGGAAAACTCTTATAAAGAGAATGATGTTTTTTTTAATTATAGCGATTGTGATAATTCTTCCTAAAATTAAAACCGATGATGAAATTATGGAAGAATATCGAAGTGGCGCAATGATGACCTTACAATTAAACAAAAGGTTTGAAAACTTAGAAAGCTCAGGTGGAGAGAAGGGAAAGGATTATCAACAATTTTATGAGTTTATTCATAATGTTAATCTATTTAGTCAAAGTTTACTAGATAATAATCTTAGTGATTATATAAAGTATTCTAGTAATGCTTCTAAATATGGCGAAACAGTATATGAAAACTTTCCAGAGTTTTTTGGGCTCGGAAGTACTGCAATGGAAGTAGATAATGTTCCTGTTAAGACGGCTAAAGAGAATGTGAAGAGAAGTTTCATTAGAGACCATCATAAATTGGAATTTTATAATTCCAAACTCAAAGAGTTGTCTTTTTCTGATGTGCTAAAAAGTGATTTTTATGAAATAATTGGCGAGAATAATTTATTTTCTAATTTCTTTCTGATTTTATTTTTAATAGTGGTACTAATGATGGATATTATTTTACGTTTTGAGGTGAAAGATTCTATTTGGAAAACTCTACCTAAATCCTTTATTTCGTATCAAATTAAGAAAAAAATAATTTCTACGTGCTTAGTATTTGGGGTGCAAGTTTTCGTAGCGATACTTGTGTTTGTTATGTTACTTCTTACTAAGACTATCAATCCACACATAGTTCCATCAATTGTAATTTTTAGTATGAATAATGAAGTGACAAGTGTTTCAGTGTTCTACTTCATGATTCCTATTTTATTTATTGTATTCTTGTTAGATTTATTGTTTATTATGATGGCCACCATCCTATTTCAAATCACAAAATCTAAAATTTTTTCATCATCTTTCATTCTATTTGTACTATTTTTGGAAAGAATGATGATTCATTCTTCAATGCACCAATATTTTCCGGCGTTGAGTCCAATCTATTATATTGATACCGTGTCTGCTCTAAACGGAAATAAATCACTGATCTACAATTTTCCTTTTAGTTATATGGATGCGTGCAAGAGCATATTTATGTATATTTGTTTGCTATTTATTTTGCTAATCTTAATCATTAAGCAACAAGATAGGAGATGTAAATATGGGAATAAGTAGGTGGGTACATAAACTAATTTTCAGGCCGACACTGATTTTTTGTGGATTTGTCTTACTTTTGTTAAGTGGGTTGTTTATATTTGAATCAAGTGTCGGAACTGATGCTATATTTCTGAAAGAAGATTATCAAATTAAGGAAATAGTATTGCAAAATCTAACGGATATTGAAAATAGTGGAGAGACGATTAGCGATGAACTGAAAGAACAAGTACAACATTTCAACTTCTTAATCAGTAATTTGTATATTGCGTACCGTAATGATAATTATTCCAAATTAGGAGAATTTAATAATCAGAGGGTTGAAAGTGTTGATAGCTTATTAAATGTGTTGCCTGAAACAATGAGGGAAAGAATTGCAGCTCTAAAAGCAGGTGTAGAAAAGTCTGCAAAAATAACGGATTATCTAATCAATCACAACATCAACCTTAAAAAGTATAACAAAGTAGCCCCGTATTTGGAGGTGGCTATAAAGCTATTGCTTATTAGTGTTCTATTGTTGATAAGTGTAGTACTAATTAATAGAGAAATGGAGATAAATGATAGAAAAGCGAAACTTTATAGAGTAATCCCAATATCTTCTAATAAAATTAATCAGAGTAGACTGTGGAATTATCTCTCACATTTATTCTTAATACCATCTGTTTTCTATATTTTATTACTCGAATTGTTTTGTAGAGTATTATTGCAAGAATCCATATTTGTAATACCTATTACTGTTTTTAGCAAAATGCAAGGAAGTTGGAATATTATGTCGCTAAAGGAAATTGTTATTCCTATGATTGTATATCAATCTATTGTAATAGTAGCAATCTTTTATGGTTTAACCAAGATAAAAATTGTAAAGAAATCGTTAATAACCAATATTATAGAGTTAGGATATTTTCTTTCCATTATAAATACAAGTGAGTGGATTAACTTTTTGCCAACTAGTTGGATTTCGTTTTATCATCTTTTGACAAACCTATAAATGGAGTGAGGTTCTTTTGATTTCAAAAGATGTTGTTGATTTACCTTATCTTGCTAATAAAAATAAAGGGCTCAGGGTGCTGAGCTCTTTATTTATGTTGCAATAAATTTTTTATAAGTATGTTATTTAATTATAAGTGGATTGTATGATAAGTGATTGGAGTATTTAAATTTGACAAATTATTTTCGATATTTCACTTGCAAATAATTAAAATTCTGTTAAAATTAACATCAAGAATTAATTTGTCAGACAATTCATCTGTAGTTAGGATGGACTTGAAGTCTGAGAGTGGAGGAAAAATGAAAAAGAAGAGCTTATTATTCTTATCAGCTGCAGCGGCAGCAGTAACATTAGCAGCATGTGGGAATGCTAATAATGGAAATAGTGGAAACACTTCATCTGAACCAGCAAAAGCAAGTTCAAAATCAAAATTCAATTCAGAAGTTACTCATGAAGGAACTGCAATTAAAGGCGGAACATTAAAATACGCTTTAGTAGCAGCTTCACCATTCAGTGGTATTTTCATTGATGAATTATCAACAAACACGACTGACTCATCAATTGCAAGTCAAGTAGACCAATCAATGTTTGAATACGATGAAAACCGTAAATTAACAAATACAGGTTTAGCTTCATTAGAATTAGACGTTGAAGGGAAAACAGCAACTGTAAAATTAAATGCAAAAGACTATAAATGGTCAGATGGACAACCGTTCACTATCGACGATTATATCTTTGCAATCGAAGCAATCGGTCATAAAGACTATACAGGGTCTCGTTATAATGACCGTTACCAAAACATTGTTGGAATGAAAGACTTCCACGAAGGCAAATCAGATAAAATCTCTGGTGTGGAAAAAGTGGATGACTATACAGTGAAAATTCACTTTGAAAAAATGTTACCATCAATGCAATTAGCAGGTGGTGCAATTCCAGCATACACAATGCCAAAACATATCTTCAAAGATATTCCAGTTAAAGATTGGGAACAAAGTGACTATGTTCGTGGTACAAAAGTAGTCGGCTTAGGACCGTTCACAATTGAATCAATCGTGCCAGGGGAATCTGTAACCTTAAAAGCAAACGAAAACTTCTATAAAGGTCGTCCTAAAGTAGATAAAATGGTGATGCAAGTAGTTTCTCCAGACTCAATCGTTTCAGAAATGAAAGCTGGGAACTACGATATCGCAAGCATGCCAAGTGCTCAATACGAAGCATTCAAGGATTTAACAAACGTAACATTCTTAAGCTCATTTGCGCCTTCTTATGAATACATTTCATTCAAATTAGGAACATTTGATAAATCACAAGGTAAAAACGTAACGAATCCAAAAGCAAAAATGAGCGATCCTGCTCTTCGTCAAGCCATCGGTTATGCATTAGATATCGATTCAGCTGGTGAAAACTTATATCACGGATTGAACTATGGTACAAACTCTATCATCTTACCATTCTTCAAAGACGTATATAACAAAGAGCAAGAAGGATTTACTTATAACCCAGAGAAAGCAAAACAATTATTAGATGAAGCGGGTTATAAAGATGTTGATGGTGACGGAATCCGTGAAAATAAAGATGGTTCTAAATTAACGATTAACTTTGCTGCGCGTACTCGTGACGCAGCGAATGAATCATTAATCCAACAATACTTAATTTGGTGGAAAGAAGTTGGTTTAGATGTACAACTTTATACAGGTCGTACAATTGAATCAAATAACTTCTACGTTAAAATTCAAGCAGATGATCCAGAAATCGATATGTTCGCTGGTGGTTGGGGAACAGGTTATGATCCAAACCCATCTAACTTGTTTGGTGAAACAGCTAAATTTAACTTCTCTCGCTATGTAAATGAAAAAGGTACTGAAATTATGAAGAAAATTTCTTCAACAGACGCTTTTGACGATGCGAAAAATAAAGAGTTCTACAAAGAATGGCAAGCATATGCTAAAGATGAAGCTTTCATGATTCCAACTTTAGTAGGGGATAGTGTAACTGCTGTTAATAAACGTGTGAAATACTATGACACTTCAATTGCAACAAGTGGTTCTAAATCTCAAGTTTACCAAATCGAATTGACTTCTGAAGATGGAGCAAAATAATAAAATGAAGACAAGTCTAGGAAATTTCCTAGGCTTGTTTTGTTTTTGAAAAATTTTCAAAAATGAGTAAAAAATGATGAAAATTAAAATAAGATTAAAAAACACTTGCAATTTGATAAAAAATCAAGTATTATATTCCCAACATAAATTTATGGATTCGAAATAAGAGCAAAACAAAAGAACGGAGAATGAATATGAACAAGAAAAAAATGATGATTTTATTTTCTGCAACGACAGCTTTAACCTTAGCTGCTTGTGGTGGAAATAATAGTAGTTCGTCGTCAACAAGTACTGAAGCCGGTACAGCCAAAACGAAGTATGCATCAGAAGTCACTCATGAAGGCACACCGATTAAAGGTGGCACATTAAAATATGCTATCGTATCTTCATCACCGTTTTCTGGAATTTTTGCAGATGAGTTATCTCAAGTCACTACTGATTCAACTATCGGGGGTCTTATAGATGAAAGCATGTTTGAATATGATGAGAACCGTAAATTAACCAATACGGGTCTAGCAAGTATTGAATTTGATGTTGAGAACAAAACAGCAACGGTTACTTTAAATTCAAAAGAGTACAAATGGTCTGATGGCCAACCAGTAACAATCGATGACTATATCTTCGCTTATCAAGCTATCGGAAATAAAGACTATACAGGTGTTCGTTATGACGGTGATTTTAAAAATGTTGTCGGGATGGAAGAATATCACAATGGAAAAGCAGATAGTGTTTCAGGCCTTGAAAAAGTGGATGATTACACGGTGAAAATTCACTTCAAAGAAATGAGCCCTTCAATGCAATTAGCGGGAGGTTCTGTTTCTGCATACATCATGCCGAAACATATCTTTAAAGATATTCCTGAAGCGGAGTGGGAACAAAGTGATTACGTTCGTGGTAAAAAATTCGTTGGTCTTGGACAATTCAAAATTGATTCTATTGTAGCCGGTGAATCTGTGACACTCGTTCCAAATGAACACTATTATAAAGGTGTAGCAAAAGTTGATAAAGTCGTAATGGAAGTCGTTTCACCAGATAATATCGTGTCAGAAATGAAAGCTGGGAATTACGATATCGCGACAATGCCAAACGCGCAATATGAAGCTTATAAAGATTTAACAAATGTGACTTTCTTAAGTTCACAAGAATCAGCCTATGAATATATCGGTTTCCACTTAGGAAAATATGATACTGCTTCAGGTAAAAATGTAACAGATCCAAATGCAAAAATGAGTGATGCAAACCTACGTCAAGCGATGGCGTATGCACTAGATGTTGAAGCAGCGGGTCAAAACTTGTATAACGGATTACAACATGCCTCAAATTCGATTATCATTCCGTTCTTTAAAGATGTTTATAATAAAGATCAAGAAGGATTTACTTACAATCCTGAAAAAGCGAAACAATTATTGGATGAAGCAGGATATAAAGATGTGGATGGAGATGGACTTCGTGAAAACAAAGACGGTTCTAAGTTGAAAATTACTTTTGCTGCTCGTACACGTGACGAAGCCAACGAATCATTAGTACAACAATACTTAAACTGGTGGAAAGAAATCGGGTTAGACGTTCAACTGTACACAGGACGTACGATTGAATTGAACTCATTCTATGATAAAATCCAAGCGGATGATCCAGAAATCGATGTGTTTGCAGCAGGATGGTCAACAGGTTACGATCCAAACCCAGAAGGATTGTTCGGGGAAACAGCGAAATTTAACTTTGAACGTTATGTAGATCCAGAAGGAACTGCAATCATGAAGAAAATCAGTTCAACAGAAGCCTTTGACTCAGCGAAAAACATTGAGTTCTACAAAGAATGGCAAAAATACGTTCATGATAAAGCGTTTATCTTCCCAACGTTAGTCGGAGAATCGATTACAGCTGTTAACAAACGTGTGAAATACTACGATGTTAACTTAGGTAATAAAAAATCAGCTCTATATCAAGTCGAATTAACGAGTGATACAGCAGCGAAATAAGGTTTCGAAAAGACTGGCTCAGCCAGTCTTTTTTGTTCCTATAGAAAAAAGCTTTAAAAGAAAGATCAATTGGAAGATTATTGTTTCATTTTTTAGAATCAATCAAAATTAAAATAACATGAGAAAAGTTAATTTTTTGCTCATAAATAATAGCATTCAAGTCTAATTCATGGTAAACTAAAAATACGTTGTATTTGCGCTGGAATTGTCTTACAATTTGCATTCAAGCTGGAAGCAACGTATAATAGAAGCAATGTTTATTATTTTAAAATACAAATAGTTACACTACAAAAAATAAGGAGGAATCGGATTTGACAATTGATAAGCCACTATTAGAAATCAATAACTTGCACGTTGGTTTCCGTATCAAAGATGATTTTTATGATGCAGTAGATAATGTATCACTTACATTAGAAAAAAATGAAATTTTGGCCATTGTTGGGGAGTCAGGATGTGGGAAATCTACACTAGCGACAACTATCATGGGATTACACAATAAAAACAACACAAAGATTACTGGAGACATTATTTATAATGATGTGAATTTAGTAAACTTAAATGAAGCGTTATATAACAAAATTCGCGGAAATGATATCGGAATGATTTTCCAAGATCCATTGGCTTCATTAAATCCTTTGATGACGATTGGTGCTCAAATCGACGAAGCTCTTTATTATCATACAGATTTAAATGAAAAAGAACGTACAGAACGTGTATTAGAATTGTTAGGACAAGTAGGGATTCCAAACCCACAACGTACTTTCAAACAATACCCACATGAATTATCAGGTGGGATGCGTCAACGTGTGGTTATCGCGATTGCATTATCATGTAAGCCACCAATCATCATTGCTGATGAACCAACAACTGCCTTAGACGTAACCATCCAAGCGCAAATCTTAGACTTATTAAATGATATCCAAAAAGAAACTGAATCAGGTATCATCTTAATCACTCACGACCTTGGGGTAGTAGCAGAAACTGCTGACCGTGTAGCCGTGATGTATGCTGGACAATTTGTAGAAGTGGCACCAGTTGCTGAATTATTTACAAATCCAAAACATCCTTACACTCGTTCATTACTACAATCGATCCCACAAGCGGGTTCAGAAGGTCAAGAATTACACGTAATCAAAGGAACAGTGCCGCCATTACCAAAATTACCACGTAAAGGTTGCCGTTTTGCTCCACGTATTCCGTGGATTTCAGCGGACGCTCACGAAGAAGATCCAACACTTCACGAAGTTGGGCCAAATCACTTCGTTCGTTGTACATGTTATAAACATTTCCATTTTGAAGGGGAGGAAGCATAATGAGCGGTTTTGTAACCATTGAAGATTTAAAAGTTCACTATCCGATTCGTAGTGGCTTCTTTAACCGAGTAACGGATCATGTTTATGCGGTTGACGGGGTGTCACTTGAAATTGAAGAAGGGAAAACTTACGGTCTTGTTGGAGAATCAGGTTCTGGAAAATCAACTATCGGTAAATCGATTATTGGTCTAGAACACGTAACAAGCGGTAAAGTAATTTACGAAGGGCAAGATGTAACAAACAAAGCACGTCGTCGTACTTCAGACTATAACCGTAACGTACAAATGATCTTCCAAGATTCACTATCAAGTTTTAACCCTAAAAAACGTATCTTAGATATCGTAGCTGAGCCGTTAAGAAACTTCGAACGTTTATCTCCAGAAGAAGAGAAAAAACGTGTCATCGAATTAATGGAAATCATCGGATTATCTGAAGAAGCATTACTAAAATATCCACACCAGTTCTCAGGTGGTCAAAGACAACGTATCGGTGTTGCTCGTGCCTTAGCAAGTAACCCACGTTTAATCATCGCCGACGAACCAGTATCAGCGTTAGACTTATCTGTACAAGCGCAAGTGTTAAACTACATGAAACGTATCCAAGATGAATTTAACTTAAGTTATCTATTCATCTCACATGACCTTGGGGTTGTGAAACATATGTGTGATGAGTTATTTATTATGTACCGTGGACGTTTCGTTGAAACTGGACGTGCTGAAGATATTTATGCAAATCCACAACATATTTATACAAAACGTCTATTATCTGCGATTCCGGTTATCGATCCAGAAAACCGTGAAGCAAACAAACTTCGTCGTAAAGAAGCTGAGAAATTCTATCAAGAAAATCAAAAACTTTATTATGATGAAAACGGTCGTGTATTCGACTTACAAAAAATCTCAGACACACATGCTGTTGCATTAAATCCAAAAGGAGGAAACTAATTATGTGGAAAACCATTTTACGTCGTGTGTTATTGATGTTGCCACAAATCTTCATCCTTAGTGTGTTAGCATTCTTAATCGCGAAGATGATGCCAGGGGATCCATTTACAGGTTTAATTACTCCAGAAACGGATCCAAATACAATTGAAGCTTTACGTGTGAAATCTGGATTCTATGATCCACTTCCTGTACAATATTGGAACTGGATTTCTAAAGCTTTCCGCGGAGACTTCGGTCAAAGTTATACTTACAAATATGAAGTTACAAAATTAATCGGTGAACGTATTGGTAACACAGTTTGGTTATCATTATTAACATTGATTTTAACTTACTTAATTGCATTACCATTAGGGATGATTGCAGGTCGTTTCCAAAACTCTTGGGCTGACAAAGCAATCGTAGTATATACATTCATTACTTACTCAATCCCAGTATTCGTATTCGCCTTATTATTATTATGGTTATTTGGTTATACATTAGGTTGGTTCCCAACTCGTGGTTCTGTCGATTCAGACGTCGTGAGCGGAACATTAGCTTACTACTTGAACAAATTCCACCACTTAATTCTACCAGCGTTTACGATGGCGATTCTTTCAACTACTGGTACGATTCAATACTTACGTACAGGGGTTATCGATGCGAAAAGCCAAGACTATGTTCGTACTGCACGTGCGAAAGGGGTTCCTGAAAATGTTGTGTTCAACCGCCACATCTTCCGTAACTCAATCTTACCGATTGCAGCTTTCTTAGGATATGAATTCACTGGTTTAATCGGTGGTTCTGTGTTTATCGAAAACATTTTCTCATATCCAGGGATGGGGAACTTATTCGTATCATCAATCTTAGGACGTGACTACTCAGTAATCTTAGCGTTACTATTACTATTTGGTACAGCGACACTTTTAGGTACGCTATTATCAGATATTATTATGAGTATTGTAGACCCACGTGTCCGTGTACAATAATAAAAGGAGGAGTAGCAAATGGAGCAAAATAATGTAAATACAGTTGAAGAAACTGTCGTTGAAGAAAGCACCGTATCTACACCGCCTGCTGGTTTTCAGGTTATTGTACGGGAGTTTTTAAAAGATAAAATTGCCTTAACAGCGTTAATTTTATTAGTGTTAATTTTCTTAGTGATCTTTATTGGACCAATGTTTATTAATGAAGATACAGCTCTTAAAGTAAACATTTTAGGTCGTTATAAAGCACCAACAAATGCTCACTTATTAGGGACAGATGAAAGTGGTCGTGACGTTTTAGCCTTATTAATTATCGGGGCTCGTAACTCAGTATTAATCGGTTTCTCAGTTACAATCTTGACATGTATCATCGGTATCATCGTTGGATTGATTTCTGGTTACTACGGTAAATGGGTGGACACAACTTTAATGCGTGTCGTTGACTTTATCATGATCTTACCAACATTGATGATCATCATCGTGTTCGTAACAGTGATTCCAAACTACACAATGTTCCACTTCGTATTTATCATGACAGCCTTCTATTGGGTAGGTTCTGCTCGTTTATTCAGAACACGTACTCTTCAAGAAGCAAGTTTAGACTATGTAAATGCATCTAAGACTTTAGGTTCAAGTGACTTACGAATCATGTTCCGTGAAATCTTGCCAAACTTAAGTTCATTAATTATCGTTAACTTAATCTTACGTTTAGCAGGGAACATTGGTATTGAAACAGGGTTAACTTACTTAGGTTTTGGTTTGCCATTTACAACACCATCGCTTGGTACATTAATTTCTGCAGCGAAAAATGCGGACATCATTGAAAACAAATTATGGGTTTGGTTACCAGCCACAATCTTAATCTTAATCATGATGTTATGTATCAACTATGTTGGTCAAGCCTTACAACGTGCAGCGGATTCTCGCCAACGTTTAGGTTAATCATAAAACAGCAAAAGAGATTGAAGGAAACTTCAGTCTCTTTTTTTGTGCGCAAAAGGCAAAACAGAAAATTTTTTCGTACCTAATAGAGAAGAAAAGTTTAGGTTTTTGATGTTTGGTTGTGAAATAGAAGGGAATCTAGTAAAATAGAGAATACAAATGGAGAAAGGAGTGGCCACGATGTACGTAAGTGAATCATTTGAAACGGTACTAAAGAACCGTGAATTGAAACTGGATAAGAAAGATTTAGGCAATGACGGAATTGCGTTTCTGGGTCTCTATTCAGAAGGAGAAGATGAGTTTCCGTTTAGCGTCTTGTTTGATGATAGCCAGGACCGTACCGATTACCAAATCACTTATGAAGGAATCGGAAATGGAAAAGACTTAGGTTTAGATTTATTCGATGTACTTTTTACCATTAATCGCTTAAACCAGGAGTTAGTGGCCTACTATACGCTACTCATGGATCCAGACGGTGAACTTTTTATTCGCTATGTGGGAAGAGTAACTCCATTTGAAACTTTCACTTTGTATGAATTACTCGTGATTGGTTCAAAAATTGCCTCAGAAGTACGAAGAACATTATTAGAGTTAAAGGATGAGAACGATATTTAAGAAGTATTCTGATTTGATAAAGCCATTCGACATTATTATTGTGCTCGTGTTATTGGTCTTATCATTTTTACCAAATGCAATTTATGCTTACCAACAAGCAACCGTCAAAGAGGAAGCCAAAATATATGCCATCATTACCATTGATGGGGAGGAAGTTCAGCGCATCGAGTTGAGCGAAAACACGCCTCGTGAAGAGTTTTATTTTGAACCTCATGATAATCAATATAATATTATCGAAGTTGATGGAACTAGAATTAGAGATAAAGAGGATAATAGCCCTGATCAGATTGCTGTGAATACGGGCTGGATTTCTAAACCAGGGCAGACCAGCATCTGCTTACCGCATGGCTTGATGATTGAAATTGTCTCAACCGAACCTGCCAATAGTGATAATGACACCATTATTCCGTTATAAAACAATGTAAAGTTCGCTGCAGTTGTAGCGGACTTTTTTGATTTCTCGACAGTTCCCGTTCCAAGGAGGAGAGCATTTTGCCCGTTGCCTTAGCGTTTGCCAAATAGACTAAAATCAAACAGTGCATTTTTTATAACCCAAGCCTATTTCGGAGTTTTTGAGTAAGAATATCTTACTAGTAAGATATTCTCTATGAAGTAGACGATGAGGAGAATCAAGCGGATTTTATAATAGCAGTAATGGGGGATAGCATTCAAAGTGAATTACGTACTCTTGAAAATTTATTTTCTAGAGTACGTTTGAATCTTGAAAGAGCTTGAGACCATGGCTCAAGCCGGTGCCCCATTACCGCTATTATAAAAAATCCGCAAGGATTCGATTCATCGTCATTCCCCCATCACTCAAGAAGCACCAAAAGAAATCCTTCAAGCAGTTGATGCACTTATTTTATAAAAAACTCACGAAAGAGCGCTGGAATATGGTATTATAGTGAAATAAGGAGGAATGCACTGTGCGAATTATTTCAGGAGAATTTGGCGGAAGACGCTTAAAGGCAGTACCGGGCCAAAATACTCGTCCGACGACTGACAAGATAAAAGAATCGCTCTTCAATATTTTAGGCGGTTATTTTGACGGAGGAGTCATGCTCGATATGTACAGTGGAAGTGGAGCCGTTGCCATTGAGGCCGTTTCTCGTGGGATGGACCGTGCGTTTCTATTCGAGAATAATCGCCTTGCACAAAAGACGATTGAGCAAAATATCGAGATTACAAAATCGCCCGAGCAATTTCATTTAAAACGACAAAACGTGAAACAAGGACTCAAAACCATTGCAAGTGACCCAGCGTTTGAACCGTTCGAGTTGGTGTTTATGGACCCACCGTATCGCTTGCAAGAAATTGTAAAAGACATTGAGCAGTTGCAAGAACTCAACCTTCTTTCCTCAGACTGTGTGATTGTCTGCGAGGTGGACAAGGAAGTGCAACTTCCAGAGCGAATTTTAGAATTTGAGCAATATAAGCGCGTGGAGTACGGGATTACAGCCTTAGTGTTCTTTGACCGTGCGACTAGCGAAGAGGAGGCTTAGTATGAGAAAAGCGGTAGTAGCAGGAAGCTTCGATCCGATTACGAATGGGCATTTAGATATTATCGAGCGAAGCAGTGAGCTCTTCGATGAAGTCATTGTGGTTTTATCTCATAATGTTCAGAAAAATTATTTATTTTCATTAGACGAGCGAAAATTACTGGTTGAAAAAGTGATTGCGCATGTATCCAATGCTAGAGTGGTAGCCGTAAGCGGAGGATTAACCGTAGAGGCTGCAGCCAAGTTAGGAGCAAGCGTTCTTGTGCGCGGGGTTCGAAATGCAACTGACTTCGAATATGAAGCGACTCTTGCATCCCATAACCGTGTTCAAAACGGGGAAGTTGAAACGGTTCTTTTGCTCAGTAAGGAAGAGTATCGCTTTGTAAGCTCTTCGATGATGAAGGAATTGGCACGTTTTGGTGGGGATGTCAGTCCTTTTGTCCCTGAAGTTGTGAAAAGCGCCTTAGAAGAAAAGTATAAGGATACGCCAGAACGAAAAATTAGAATGGATGAGGAGATTACAAATGTCGAAGACTAAGAAATTTTTTTATATTATTTTAACAGTTATTCTGTTAGCGATTATTTCATTCATTCCCATTCCTTACGTCATTGAATCTCCCGGAACGGCTGAAGATGTATCTCAGTTTCTAACGGTCAATGGGACAAAAGATGAAGATGAAGGGACACTGCGAGTGCTGACGGTCTATGTAGAGCAAGCAACCGTCCTAACTTCTTTAAAACAATTTTTCAAACATCATGAGATTTTACCTGAAGAAAAAGTATTTGGAAACTATACTCCAGAAGAATATAATCAATTACAAGAGTTCAGTATGCGAAATGCTCGTTCAAAAGCAGTTCGTGTCGCCTTTGAAGCAGCTGGAAAGTCAGTAGAAAGTAAAGTCAACGGTATTTTTGTCACTCGAGTGGATCAAAATTCTAATTTCCGTGATAAATTAAAAGTCGGAGATATCATTGAAACAATTGATGGAAAGAGACTTGAAAATACGGATGAGAGTCTTGAAGAACTACAAGATTATCTTTCTTCATTGAAACCAGGTCATTATTTATCGCTGATGGTCAAACGCGATGGAAAATCCCAACTCATTCGGGAACAATTAAAAATGAACAGTCGTACTGGTAGAATTCGTTTAGGATTTGATGGAGAGATTGATGAAGACGTAACTTCGGATCCGTCGATTGAATTTGATCCGCATGGTGTTAGTGGTCCTTCAGGTGGTTTAATGTTTACGCTTGAAATCTATAATCAAATTACAAACAGCCATTTGAAAAAAGGACATAATATTGCGGGAACTGGAACGATTGAATTAGACGGAAAAGTTGGAAGAATCGGTGGGATTGATAAAAAATTAGTAGCTGCGATTGAAGCCGGAGCGACTGTTTTCCTAGCACCGGATGATGAAATTACGGATGAGATGCGTGAGCGTTATCCAGATATAAAGACAAATTACGAAGAAGTCAAAGAAGCAGCTGAAAAGTTAGGGACAGATATTAAAATCTATCCTGTGAAAACTTTACAAGAAGCGATTGAGATTCTAAAAAATCTATAACAGGAGAGTCATTTTTCTCATATCTTTAATTGGAGTAATCTTTTTAAGGAGTGAGAAAAATGGCTTTTTTTGATGCATGGAAAGATAAATGGGAAGAAATGGATTCGAAAATAAAAGTTGGTGTTTTATGTATTTGCCTCATTATCGGGATGGGGCTTTTTTGGATGAATCGCCAAGGGGAAGAGGTGGAAGAAGCTGCCACATCCCTAGCGGAGACAACCATTCTGCCTCAAGAGGTAGAAGATAAAACAACTATTTCGACCGTCATTTATGTAGATGTAAAAGGAGAAGTTCACCACCCCGGAGTCTATCAAATGAAAGCAGAAAATAGAGTGAAAGATCTCATTGAGGCTGCAGGAGGGTTCACTCCATTAGCAGATGATCAAAAATTGAATTTAGCGCAACTCTTAGAGGATCAAATGGTGATTGTAGTCCCCAAAAAGGGAGAAGAAGTGAATTCGGAGCTCGATCAAGCGCCCACGTCTCAAAAAAAGGAAGTTGGAAAAGAAGGTAAAGTCAATATTAATACAGCAACCGTTGAAGAATTGAAGACATTAAAAGGGATTGGGGAGAAAAAGGCAGAAGCCATTATAGAATATCGAAAGAAAAATGGGTCCTTTAAAAACAAAGAAGAGCTGATGAAAGTGAGAGGGATTGGTAAGAAATTATATGAATCATTTCAGGAAAGAGTGATTGTCCAATGATTTACTTTGTTCTTGCATGCGTGATTGGGACGGCGATGATTGTTTTTTCAGTCGGGAAAGTAGGTTTTGTTCTTCCTTTACTGCTAATCGTAGTGGGTCTTATCCGTGAACAATCAGTACGAAAAAAAGCAATGGGTCTAATAGTCGTTGGAATTTTTTCTATTCGCTCATTCTATTATGTCCAGGCTATTACACAAACTCCTTTTCACCCTTCACAACCTCTTCATGGGCAAATGATATTAAATCCCCATCACCTCAAAGTGAATGGGGATTTGTTAACAGGAACTGCACTTCTAGAAGCAGAAGGAAAGAGTGAAAGAGTATTTTTTCGTTATACGTTTACTTCAGAAGAGGAGCAAAAGGTGCTTCTAGAACTGAATCATGTGGTAAAGGTATCTGTCGAAGGAACTGTTGAGGAAATCGAACTTGCTCGAAATAAAGGGAATTTCGATGCGAAAAATCACTATTTGAGTTTGGGGATTCTTCATTCTTTCAAAATTGAGAGCCTATCAAGTAGAAAAGTCGCTGTCAAAGGAATCCATGCTGCTATTGAAAATCTTCGTTTCTGGTTGCTACATCAAGTGCGCACGCAGAAGGAAAACCAGGTCAAACAATATTCATTAGCATTGCTTCTTGCGGATAAATCAGGTTTTGATGAAGAAGTTTGGGAACAGTACAAACAATTAGGAATCCTGCATGTATTAGCGATTTCGGGGCTTCATATTTCGCTAATGGTTTCGGTTCTGCAAAAGTTTTGTTGGAGGTGCGGGATTACCCGCGAGAAAACGGATGGTGTATTAATGTGCTTTGTTCTGTTCTATGGGGTTGTTATCGGATGGGGCATTAGTGGGACACGCGCGATTGGAATGGTGATTCTCTCGATTCTTTTGAAACGATGGACACCTCTTCGTCATCACTCTCAACTGTGGAGCCTTTTAGGGATGGTGATTGGTTCAATCCTCCTTTGGCCAGGAATTCTTTGGAATGTCGCGTTTCAATTAAGCTATGTTCTTAGCGCAGTAATTCTTTTATTATCCAAGTGGCAAAAGAGTGTGCTTCCTAAAGTCAACGCTTCATTGTGGATTCCAATAGGAGTGAGTGTTATAGCTTTGCCACTCGTCTGTCAATATTTCTTTTATTGGAATATTCTCAGCATCGTCCTTACTGCATTATTCTCCCTATTGTTTGAAGGGGTTCTATTCCCCTTATTAACGATTTATTTGATTGCGGTATTATCGGGGTGGGGGGATTTTGTGGCTATTAGTTGCTTTCTAGGAGAAGCGCTTCTTTCGGGGCTCACTCAAGTATTAACCTTTTGTCAGAAGTTCACTTTTACAAAGTTTACATTTGGGATTTGGGAATCATGGGAGTGGATCGGTTATTTTTTGCTGATTCTTTTCGCTCTTGTGCTATATGAACGAAGGAAGATGACGGTAAAAAAAGGACTCTTTTGTTTGGGGGCTCTTATTTTACTTCTGATAGAAGTTCCCTATCATTGGGGAAATGAATTAATAATGATAGATGTCGGACAAGGAGACTCGATTTTAGTAATGGCTCCAGGATGGAATCAAGCGACATTAATCGATACGGGTGGATTGAGCGATTTTGCCTCCAAAGAAGAATGGAAAAGGCGCAAGAGAAAACCTCAAGGAGACACAACCGTCATTCCTGCTCTTCAAGCAGAAGGACTTTCAGAATTGTCGCAAGTAATGCTTTCTCATGGAGACGAAGATCATGTCGGAAATCTTCAAGCAATCGCACAGCATATTAAAATCAAAGAAATGGTGATTGGAAGAGGGATGGAGAAACTTCCGTTGATGCAACAAATGAAAAGAGACTATCCGTCTATACGGTGGAAGTTGGTTTCTTCGGGAAATGAGTGGAAATGGAACCAAATGAAGTGGCAAATTCTGTGGCCAAAAGATACTTCCAAAGGCGAAAATGACGATTCAATTGTAGCGCTTCTAACGATTCAAAAGCATACCGTGTTACTCACTGGCGATGCTTCTGAAAAAGTAGAAGACAATATTCTAAAGGATGCTCCCAACTTGAATTTCTCAATTTTGAAAGTGGGGCATCATGGAAGCCGAACGTCTACAAGCCAAGCATTGCTAGAAAAAGCTTCCCCTTCTATTGCCTTGGTTTCTTGCGGGAAGAATAATCGTTATCGCCATCCTTCAATCGAGACGATAGGAAGGTTAAATGGAATACACGCTCATATTTTCCGCACGGATCAAGATGGACAAATTCGTCTTGATTTTAGAAAAGAACAGATTGAAATTTCTACGAAACTCTCGAAAAAACGTCAAAAATTGAAAGAATAGACAAAGTCCACGTTTCAAGATAAACTTAAAGGACAGGAGGCGGAAAGATGGAATTTGAGAAACAACTCGATCGCATTAAAAACGGGCAAGTGAATCTGGTTTATTTAGTTCAAGGAAAAGAACCGTATTTACAAGAACTTGCACGGAAAGTGTTTTTAGAGACCATTGTGGCTCCTGAAGATCAAGACTTGAATGTGGGACGATTCAATATGGAGGAAGTCTCTATTCAAACAGCTATTCAAGATGCAGAGTCGGTTCCTTTTTTTGGAGAGAGAAGATTAGTACTGGTTGATAATCCAAGCTTTTTTACAGGGGAAAAAGAGAAAAAATCAATGGATCATCAATTAGAAAGGTTGCAAGCCTATTTAGAAAATCCGATGGAAAGTTCTGTGATGGTATTCTTTGCTCCGTATGATAAGTTGGATCAACGAAAGAAAATCGTGAAACAGTTAAAGAAAGTGGCGGTTTTATTAGATGCTAGTGAACTAACGGAGAGAGATGTTAAACAGTATATTCAAGATTCTCTGCGTAACCACCAGTACACAATCCAAGAAGAAGCGCTGGAGACATTACTCGTTAAAACGCAATATTCACTAACGAATAGTATGAAAGAATTGGATAAACTGATGATTGCTTCCATTGATACAAAAATGATACCACTGGAATTAGTCGAGAGTTTAGTCGCCAAAACATTGGAACAGAATATTTTTGAACTCGGGGAATCGATTTTGAAAAAAGAAGGAGTCAAGGCGCTCCAAATCTATCACGATATGTTACTACAAAAAGAAGACCCCTTAAAGATGAATGCGATTCTTCTAGGTCAGTTTCGATTATTGCTTCAAGTGTCCTACTTGAAAAGAGAAGGGTATCAAGAGCCAGAAATCCAAAAGACACTGGGCGTACATCCGTACCGTGTGAAGATAGCCCTGCAACAATCCAGAAGATTTGGGTTGCCCCTTTTAGAAAAGGCCTTTATGCAATTGGTCGACACAGAATATGCTCTAAAGACAAGTGTAGGCATTAAAGAGATGCAACTGGAATGGTTTATCTTACAGTTTTGCGCGTAGAAAACAATAAAATTCAAATATACAATATGGAGGAATATGTATGAGTCCAATGATTATTATTATCGCTGCAGTTGTAGTGTTAGTATTACTAAGTTATGTAAAGGTAAAAACAAACAATGTTTCTAATAGAGAAAGTTCCTATTCGAATACTAATCGTTCATCTAACGAACAAGTAGAGTATATCCCAGAAGAACTCGAAGAACACTTACGTACATTAAAACGCGACGGTCGCCTTATTCAAGCAATCAAAGACTTACGTGACGAAACAGGAATGGGCTTAGCCGAAGCCAAACAATTTATCGATGACTTATCTGTCTAATAAAAGCAGAGTGCCAGGGGAGGAATCCAAACCTCTTTCCCCGGCACTCTCTTTTTTTCTTTCCCTTAACCTTTGAATTGCCCGGGCTCTCTTTTCTTTCCCGGAGCAGTCCTATTGTTCGGACTTCTTTTTCATCTCTAATAATATACGCCTCACGGATACCGTATTAGAGTAGAACACAAACGAAGAACTCCCTGGATTCATCGGAATCATCGTCATGAACTAGAAAGCAATGTGAATTACTGAGGCTTAGTGAATTTCACTTAGCCTCAGTTTGAAGCTTGCTAACCTTGAGACTTCGGCTCAAGGTGGTGCCATGATGATGATACCGATGAAAAATCCAGAGGAGTTCGAAGGGGATGTTCCAAGCTCTTCATTCGTTACCCGTGAGGCGTTCCTATTTTTGAGCATAAAAAAAGAGCCCGAGATCAATTCTCAGGCTAATTATTATTTGCTTAATTTTGCAGTAAGACGTGATTTGTCACGAGAAGCTTTGTTTTTGTGGATTAATCCTTTAGAAGCAGCTCCGTCGATTGCTTTGTGAGCAGCACGTAATAATTCTTCAGCATTTTCAGCACCTTCAGCTACTGCAGCTTCGAATTTTTTGATAGCAGTACGCATAGCAGAAGTTTGTGAGTTGTTTGCTAGTGTTGACTTTTTGTTAGTACGAACACGTTTGATTTGTGATGCGATATTTGGCAATGGGTTCACCCCTCTTTCATTTTACATGTATAATCACTGATCAGTTGTTTCCAACACGGACTATTATACAAAAGTCCAGTATGAAATGCAAGCAAGGTACAGGGTTGGGAGTGTGCAAGCTGGCGGTAAATATTGTTTATTGATGGTATAATGGAAAAGAATCGAAAAAAGAGGTGAAGGTATGAATGAATTTAAACTAGTGGCTCCGTATACGCCACAAGGAGATCAACCTCAGGCCATCCAGGAATTAGTGGAAGGGCTTAATAAGGGCGTTAAAGAACAGACACTTCTTGGTGCGACAGGTACTGGGAAGACATTTACGATTGCTAATGTAATTAAAGAAGTAAATAAACCGACATTAGTGTTAGCTCATAATAAAACATTAGCAGGGCAATTATATGGAGAGTTAAAAGAGTTCTTTCCAGAGAATGCGGTCGAATATTTTGTTTCTTATTATGATTACTACCAACCAGAAGCCTATGTGCCTTCTAGTGATACTTATATTGAAAAAGAATCGAGTGTCAATGATGAAATCGATAAGTTGCGCCACTCTGCGACAAGCGCGCTTTTAGAAAGAAGAGATGTCATTGTAGTTGCTTCTGTATCTTCTATGTATGGGTTGGTAAATCCAGAAGACTACCGCGATCATGTATTGTCTCTTCGTGAAGGAATGGAAATAGAAAGAGATGAATTGCTGCGTCGTTTAGTTGAAATGCAGTTTGAGCGCAACGACTATGATTTCAGAAGGGGAACATTCCGAGTTCGAGGCGATGTAGTCGAAATTTTCCTCGCTGGACATGATGCGACGGCATTTCGAATCGAGTTTTTTGGAGATGAAATCGAAGCGATTAAAGAAGTAGATGTGTTGACGGGAGAAATTAAGGCAACGGTAGAGCATGTTCCAATCTTCCCTGCAACTCACTTTGTCGCGAATGAAGACCAAATCTCTAAGGCGGTTGCAACGATTAAAGAAGAACTCGCCCTCCGCTTAAAAGAATTAAGGGACAATAATGAGTTACTCGAAGCACAGCGCTTAGAGCAAAGAACCAATTACGATATTGAAATGCTCCTTGAGATGGGATATTGTAATGGGATTGAAAACTACTCTCGCCATATGGATGGAAGAAAGCCAGGTCAACCACCGTATACATTGCTTGATTTCTTTCCAAAAGATGCACTTTTTGTGGTGGATGAGTCTCATATTACAATGTCTCAAATTCGTGGAATGTATAATGGGGACCGAGCGCGTAAGGAGCAGTTAATTAAGTACGGATTTAGATTGCCAAGTGCGCTAGATAATCGTCCGTTACGATTTGAAGAATTTGAAGAGAAAGTTCCACAAATTATTTATATTTCGGCGACTCCAGGTCCATATGAATTAGCACATACGCCAAAAGTCACTGAGCAAATCATTCGTCCGACAGGCTTGCTCGATCCACCTGTGGAAGTTCGTCCAATTAAAGGGCAAATTGATGACTTAATTAGTGAAATCAATTTACGTGTTGAACGGAATGAGCGTGTCTTTATTACGACGCTTACGAAGAAAATGTCTGAAGATTTAACCGATTACCTAGAAGAAGTAGGCATTAAAGTGAAGTATCTTCATAGTGATATTAAGACATTGGAACGTACTGAAATCATCCGAAACTTGCGATTAGGAGAATTCGATGTATTGGTCGGAATCAACTTGCTTCGTGAAGGTCTAGACGTACCAGAAGTCTCTCTAGTGGCGATACTAGATGCCGATAAAGAAGGCTTCCTACGTAGTGAGCGAGCTTTAGTGCAAACGATTGGACGTGCCGCACGAAATGCAAATGGCCGAGTGATTATGTATGCCGATAAGATTACCGACTCTATGCAACGAGCGATTGATGAAACAAACCGTCGTCGTAGTGTGCAAGAGGCTTATAATAAAGAACACGGCATCGTTCCGAAGACCATCGTGAAGAATATTCGTGATTTAATCGCGATTACACATGAAGTGGAAAAAGAAGATGCTCCAAGCACCGCAAAAGACTTCAAGAAAATGTCGCAAGAACAAAGACGCGAAGCCATCGAGTTGCTTGAATTGGATATGCGTGCAGCTGCCAAAGCACTAGATTTCGAAAAAGCGGCTGATCTGCGTGATGTGATTTTAGAGCTAAGAGCTGAGTATAAATTATAAGAGGTTTATTCAATGAAATGGAATTTAAAAGAAGACCTGACAGAACATGAAGGAGAAACAATTCTTAGCAATATAGAAGGTTTCTCCTTCTATATTGTCAGTGCCACAAAAGAAAAAGGATTAGAAATCATTGTTTTAGATGAGTTTAATGAACGATACACTTTGTTTGATGTAGAAACAACAGGAAGTAGTATTGCCCAAGCTCTTCGAGAAGAAGCCGGTGAAATTGCTACCAAGTGGATTCATCCTCTTCAAGGAGAACTGAGCGCCACAAAGGAAAAATGGACGGATTGGATTCATTGCAATATTGTCCCTTTTAGTTCTCAACCGTTCAAAAGGTCTTCAGCGACGATGTTTAGAGTAGAAGAGCAAGGAAAGTGCTATGCCTTGATGACGGAAATCCCGTTCCATAAATTAGGGGTTGCAAGTGAAGAGCGAGTGTTAATCTTGAATGTGAAAATTGATCCTGACACGAAGGAAAAGCTATTAACGAATGAAGGTTTCTTTGAAGTGTATCATATGAATAAAAAGCATTGGATTTCAATTGCGCTGAATGTATGCACAGATGAAGCACTCATCAAAGAGTGTATTTATTTCAGCTACAAATGTGTTGCAAAGAAAGACAATTCTTTACTTTCTAAAAGAGGTTCGTTATAATTTTCAACATAGCGTTTTAGCAAAAGGAGATTTTTTTATGGTAAATATTGCAATTGTAGGAGCGACAGGGGTCGTTGGAACAAAAATGATTGAACGTTTAGAAGAAAGTGATTTACAAGTAGACCACTTATATCTACTTGCATCAGCACGTTCAGCAGGAAAAGTACTACAGTTTAGAGGAAAAGAGTATGTAGTCGAAGAATTAACGGAAGACTCCTTCAAGCGTGATATTGACTACGCCATCTTCTCAGCAGGAGGCGGCACTTCATTGAAATTTGCGCCCATCGCAGAACGTGACGGCGTGATTGTCATCGATAACTCAAGCGCATGGAGAATGGATCCAGAGATTGATTTAGTCGTACCGGAATGTAACGCACCAACATTAGAGCGCAAAATTATTGCAAATCCAAACTGCTCAACGATTCAATCGGTAGTGCCATTACGTCCATTGCATGATGCATTTGGATTAAAACGTGTGGCTTATACAACTTACCAAGCTGTTTCAGGTTCTGGACAAGCAGGGATTAACGATTTAAGAAACGGGGAAAAAGGGGAGGCTCCAACAAACTACCCACACCCAATTTACAATAATGTATTGCCTCATATCGATGTATTTTTAGAAAACGGCTATACAAAAGAAGAAATGAAAATGATTCAAGAAACTCGCAAGATTCTTGGCTTGTCAGACGATGTAGCTGTGACAGCCACTTGTGTGCGTGTACCTGTATATAACTCACACTCTGTAGAAATCAATGTGACTTTCGAAAAAGATACAACACCGGAAGAAATTCGTGCATTATTAGCAAAAGCACCAGGCGTAATCGTATTAGATAAACCTGAGGAAAATGTGTATCCAACACCATTACAAGCAACTGGACATGATGAAGTGTACGTGGGACGTATTCGCCGTGACATTTCACAACCAAACAGCTTCCACATCTGGTGTGTGGGCGACAATATTCGTAAAGGTGCTGCGAGCAATGCTATCCAAATTGCGGAGTACATTGAAGCGCACAATTTACGTAAATAATGAAATAGAAGACTGGGCACTTGGGTGACAGTATAGTGAATAATGTTGATTACTCCAAATCCTTACGGATATCTTCATAATAGCTATAACGTTGCACCGGTTCGAGCCTAGGTCTCTCACCTTTAAAGCCTCAAAGGGAGCGTACGGAATAAAATTCCTACGCTCCCTTTTGCGCATTTAATGCCATTCCACGTTATGGCTATTATAGAATCCGTAAGATTTTTCGTAATCAACTTTCTAATAAGCAAAAGTTACCCAGTCTTCTAATGATTATTTACTCCACTACACTCAACGGTTAGGTTAAAAAAGGTTTTGTTGAGGATGGAAAAATGAGATGTATCGTTTATGATACGTATTAAAAATGATGCATTTTTAGAAATTTAAAGGTGAGCGTAACATTTTTGTTACGTAACATAATTGTTACATCCTTTATAATCAAAAACAGGAAGCGAGGGATTCTGCTTTTGCACGGCATAAATTGTGATACAATAAAAGTACTATTGATGTAAAAGGAAGTATGATTGTGAATCGATTAAAACCTTATTTAAAGCCATATTTGAAAGAAACAATATTGGCACCTTTATTTAAATTATTCGAAGCAATTTTGGAGTTATTAGTACCGCTTATAATGGCAGTCATCATTGACAAAGGAATTGGAAACCAAGATACCTCTTTAATCCTTGGTCAAGGAGCCATTTTAATCGTCCTTGGGATTTTAGGGGTCGTCGTGTCCATTACGGCCCAATATTATGCAGCAAAAGCGGCGACTGGATTTACGGCCGATGTGAGGCAGGCGCTCTTTTCAAAGATTCAATACTTCAGTTTCTCGCAACTAGATGCGCTCGGAAATGACACTTTACTGACACGTTTGACGAGCGATATGAATCTTGTACAAAACGGGTTAAACATCGCGCTGCGTCTGTTGCTACGTTCACCGTTTATCGTCGGTGGGGCGATTGTAATGGCATTTGTCGTGAATGTGGAAATGGCGTGGACGTTTGCCATTACGGTGCCGATTTTAGCAGTCGTTGTATTCGGGATTATTTATTGGACGATTCCAATGTATCGCCGTGTTCAAGGGCAACTAGATCGTATTATGCGTCTCGTGCACGAGAATTTACTAGGCGTTCGTGTGATTCGAGCATTTAACCGTGAAGGAAAAGAAATTCATACCTTTAGAGAAGATACCGAAGCGTTGAATCAGGCGCAGCAAAAGGTGAGTGCTCTATCAGGAGCTATGAACCCTATTACGTTTGTGATTGTGAATGTAGCGCTCATCGTCATTTTATATAGTGGGGCGATAAAAGTGGATACAGGAACGTTGTCGAAAGGGGACGTCATCGCCTTAACAAACTATATGTCACAAATTCTAGTGGAGCTTGTAAAATTAGCCAATCTTATCGTGTTAATGACGAAATCCGTTGCGAGTGCTGAGCGTATTGACAATATTTTATCGATGGAACCGGATATGGTCGAAGGAACCAAAGACGTTCATACAGATAATGAGTTGGCTGTGGCGTTTAAAGACGTGACGCTGACATATCAAGGGGACCAAAATGCAGCCCTCAACCATATTTCTTTCACTGCTTTAAAAGGACAAACTATCGGCGTTATCGGGGGAACTGGTAGTGGGAAATCGTCTCTTGTGAATATGATTCCTCGTTTCTATGATGCGACCGAGGGAAGTGTAGAGGTGTTCGGGGAAAACGTTCGTGACTACCGATTTGCATCGATTCGTGGCGCAGTCGGAATGGTCTTGCAAAAGGCGCAACTCTTCCGTGGAACGATTGCCGACAATGTCCGTTTTGGATATGCATCTGCTTCAAGTGAAGTCGTAGAACAGGCACTCGGTGTCGCTCAAGCCAGCGAATTTGTTGAAACGAAAGAAGGCGGACTGGATTATGGCATTGAACAAAATGGACGCAACTTATCAGGTGGGCAAAAGCAACGGATGACGATTGCCCGTGCGATTGCGAAACAAGCACCAATTTTAATTTTAGATGATAGTGCTTCGGCATTAGACTTTGCGACCGATGCAAAATTACGTGAGGCCATCAAGAACCAAACGCCACGTCCAACAACCTTTATCGTGTCGCAACGGGCGGCTTCTGTGCAGTACGCAGACTTAATTCTTGTGCTTGATGAAGGGAATCTGGTCGGCAAGGGCACGCATGAAGAGCTATTAGCCAATAACGAAATTTATCAAGAAATTTACTATTCACAATTTCCAAAGGAGGATGAAGCGTGAGACAGAAAACTCAATGGGAAACCGTCCGTAAAGTCCTCCGCTACATCCGTCGCTACCGAATTTACTTTGTAGCGTCCATTCTTTTGGCAAGTGTGAATGTATTTGGGACGTTAATGATTCCAAAATTAGTCGGGGAAGCCGTGGACCAAATGCTGGACACCGGGCAAGTCTTCTATGAAGGACTATTTGCCATCCTATGGCAGATTGCACTTTTTACGGCAGTGGCAGCTATTGCGCAGTGGTTTATGAACCTTAGCAATAACAAGATGACTTACTCGGTTGTGCGTGACCTTCGTAGAGACGCGCTTGAAAAAATCGAGACATTACCGCTCAGTTATTTAGATATTCATCCAGCTGGAGAAATCGAGAGCCGTATCATCGCGGATGCGGATCAATTTGCGGATGGACTGTTGATGGGATTCACGCAGTTGTTTACAGGTGTGATGACGATACTAGGAACCTTAGTGTTTATGCTGAGCGTGAATGTGACACTAACGCTCGTGGTAGTGGTGATAACGCCAGTATCCTTTGTAATGGCTAGCTTTGTCGCGAAAAAATCCTATCATTTCTTTAAACAACAATCTGAAATTCGTGGAGACCAAACCGCCTATATGAATGAGATGATTGAGGGGACACGAGTGGTGACGGCCTTCCAGCAACAAGAAAAAGTCATCGAGGACTTCTCGGTGATTAATAAGGAGTTAACGGATGTTTCTCTAAAGGCCATTTTCTATTCAGCGATTACTAATCCAGGTACAAGGTTTGTGAACAATATGGTGTACACCGTAGTAGGCGTCTTTGGAGCCTTCTTTGTCATTCAAGGAGGCGTAACGGTGGGACAACTTTCTTCCTTTTTAAGTTATTCTAACCAATATACGAAACCATTCAATGAAATCTCAGGGGTTATTACCGAACTTCAAAATGCGATAGCTTGTGCCAACCGTGTATTTGAACTATTAGAACAACCTTCTGAACGTCCAGAGCGGGAAGGTGCTGTGTCTCCAGAAAGCTTTGACGGAGCAGTGGAATTTAGCCATGTGGACTTCTCTTATGTGAAAGGCCAACCGCTGATTGAAGACTTCTCGCTGGATGTTAAACCAGGGCAACGCGTGGCGATTGTCGGTCCAACCGGAAGTGGGAAGACAACATTAATTAACTTATTGATGCGTTTCTATGAAATTAATAGTGGAAAATTAGCCATCGATGGCCATTCGATTGAAGACATCATGCGCCATTCATTGCGTAATGGATTCGGAATGGTGCTTCAAGAAACGTGGCTTCAAACGGGAACTGTTCGTGAGAACATCACGATGGGAAACCCGACGATTAACGAAGAAGAGATGATTCGCATCGCTAAACTCTGCCATATTCATGGGGTTGTGAGCCGTCTTCCCCAAGGGTATGATACGGTGATTTCAGATGACGGTGGGGACTTCTCACAAGGGCAAAAACAATTGCTCTGCATCGCGCGTGTCATGATGGGACAACCGAATATGCTGATTTTAGATGAAGCAACGTCTTCTATCGATACACGTACCGAATTGAAAATTCAAGAAGCTTTCCAACATTTGATGGAAGGACGCACGAGCTTTATCGTAGCGCACCGCTTGTCGACGATTCGTACAGCAGATGTGATTCTCGTCTTAAAAGACGGACATGTCATTGAAAAAGGAAATCATGCCAGCTTGATGGAGCAACGTGGTTTTTACTACAATCTCTATCAAAGTCAGTGGCAACATTAAACTAAAAAGAAGCGTAGACTCTTTTTATAGAGTCTACGCTTCTTTGATTTGCTGAAAGTAGAAAATTATCATATATGATAATTTTAAATGATTATGGATTGAATTCTTCTAGCGCTAGAGATGCTTCTTCCCACTCGGCGAGAAGCGTTTCTTGACGTTCAAGAAGGGCAGCTTCTTCAGTTGAGAGGGCAGCAGATTTATCTGGATCAGAATAGTTTTCTTCCAGCGTCATCGCCTCGTGCACTTGTTCTAGCGCCGTTTCGATATCATGCATTTCGGTTTCGAGTTGCTCGATACGTCGAGTGAGCGTTCGGATTTGACGTTGTTCTTCTTTAGAGGCATGGTAGCTAGCTTTGGCTTCTGTCATCGGCTGAGCTGTTGTTGCTTCAGCACTCTTGGCTTCTTGCAGTGCGGCGAGTTCTTCTTTCTCTTGCTTTTTCTCAAGGTAGTAGTCGTAGTCGCCCAAATAGAGTGTGCTTCCTGTTTCTTCGATTTCAAGAATGGCCGTTGCGATCTTGTTGATAAAGAAACGGTCATGCGATACGAAACAAATCGTACCATCGTAATCGATGAGAGCATCCTCCAATACTTCTTTACTGTCGATATCCAAGTGGTTGGTTGGTTCGTCGAGCAGTAGGAAATTATCATGCTCCAGTGACAGTTTGCAGAGGGCTAGTCGGGCTTTTTCACCCCCGCTGAGTTGAGCGGTTGTTTTTTCAACGTCACTTCCGGAGAATAGGAAACTTCCAAGAATCGAACGCACATCTTTTTCAGGCATCGTTGAATGGCGAGACCAAAGCTCTTCTAGAACGGTTTGGTTGGTAGAAAGGCCAGCCAAGTTTTGGTCATAGTAACCAACTTGAACGCCAGCTCCTAAGTCAATCGATCCTTTGATTAAAGGAAGTTCACCCGTAATCGACTTCAAGAGGGTTGATTTCCCAATTCCGTTGGGCCCCACAATCGCAATGGCTTCACGCTTGCGAATTTGGAAGGAAATCGGACCGCTCAAGGCTTCGTGGTCATAGCCGATATAAGCATCGTTTACTTGTAATACTTGGTTTCCGGATTCGCGTTCCACGGTAAATTCAAATCGAGCAGAGCGCTGATCGCCTTTTGGTTTTTCTAAGCGTTCCATTTTCTCGAGCTTCTTACGACGCGATTGCGCACGTTTTGTGGTTGAGGCGCGCACCAAGTTTTTCGCGATAAATTCTTCTAAGTCGTGAATTTCTTGTTGTTGCTTTTCGTAAGCTTTTTGCTTCAGTAAATAGCGTTGTTCGCGTTCTTCTAAGTAATGTGAGTAGTTTCCCTTATAATATTCACAGGCTTTATGGCTGATTTCGTAAACTTCATTACACACACGGTCTAAGAAATATTGGTCGTGGGATACGATCACAAGAGCGCAATTGGAAGAGCGTAAATAGTCCTCTAACCATGTTAAAGTTTCAATATCCAGGTGGTTCGTCGGTTCGTCTAAAATCAGTAAGTCGTGTTTCTCTAATAAAATACGCGCTAAGGCTAAACGAGTACGTTGACCACCAGAGAGCGATTGAATCGGTTGGTCGTAGTCTTCTGGATAGAAACGGAATCCATGAAGGACGGTACGGATTTCGGATTCGTATCCATACGCGTTCTTTTGGTTCAAATCTTCTTGCAGTTGGTCATAGCGTTTTAAGGCAAGTTCGTAGGCTGCAGGGTCACTAAGAAGGTCGGGATCTCCGAGTTGTTCAGCCGCTTTTTGTGCTTGTTTCTTCAAAATTTCTACGTCTTCGTAGAGATGAATCATCTCTTCCCAAACGGTTTTTGTTGAATCGATGGCCGCATATTGGTCTAAGTAACCGATGGATAAGTCTTTTTTCTTTGAGACAGAGCCAAGAGAAGGTTCTTCGATACCAGCCAACATTTTTAACAGCGTTGATTTTCCAGTACCATTACGTCCGACGATGGCAATCCGCGAATTTTCTT
Source organism: Granulicatella sp. 572.rep1_STHE (assembly GCF_001073445.1). Classification (NCBI taxonomy): domain Bacteria; kingdom Bacillati; phylum Bacillota; class Bacilli; order Lactobacillales; family Carnobacteriaceae; genus Granulicatella; species Granulicatella sp. 572.rep1_STHE. The sequence continues at coordinate 39,277 of NZ_JVBO01000045.1, forward strand.
GAATATGAATCGTAATATTTTCAAATAGGACTTCATCTGCAAACGTTCGAGCGAGTCCTTGTCCTTGTAGTAGTATCATGATAGGTCCTTTCAGTGAGTATTCATCTCATTCTATCATAAAAAAGAGGTGGACAATATTGAAAAGAATTCAAGATTGTTTTCACATTCACAAACAACAGGTTGTGAATAAAATCGTACAAGTATTGCTGTATATAAGCGGATTTTATAGGAGTAAGTGAGGAGCAAACAAAGTATTTGTGAAAATTCACATCGTTGTGATAGAATACGCATGGATGTAAAAGAAAAGGAGTCTTAGACATGAAAGATTATAAAGAAATGAAAGAAATCGAAGTGCCACGTGCAACTGCAAAACGTTTGGCAATTTATCATCGTTATTTACGTTTCTTGCATGATGCAGGAAAACGTCGTATTTCATCAACTGAATTAAGTGAAGCTGTAAAAGTAGATAGCGCAACGATTCGTCGTGATTTTTCTTATTTTGGAGCTTTAGGAAAACGTGGATATGGATATGATGTAGAATACTTATTGGAATTCTTCAGCCATACGTTAAACCAAGATCGCTTAACAAATGTAGCTTTAGTAGGTGTTGGTAAATTAGGACAAGCGTTACTAAACTACAATTTCCACCAAAGCAATAATGTTCGAATCAGTGCAGCATTTGATGTGAACCCTGATATCGTCGGAACGATTCAAACAGGAGTTCCTGTGTATAGCATGGATGAAATGATTGAACAATTAAAAGTTCAACAAATTCAAGTAGCGATTCTAACCGTTCCTCAAGATGTGGCGCAAGATACAGCAGATCGTATTGTAGAAGCAAATGTTCGAGGCATTTTAAACTTCACACCAATTCGATTAAACGCTCCAGAAAACGTTCGAGTTCAAAACGTGGACTTAACAAACGAACTTCAAACACTGATTTATTTCCTCGATAATCAAAAATAGAAGATAGTGCATGATAGAAAAGCCTTTATAACAAGGTTTCTATTATGCCTATTTTTTTTAATTGTCTAGTATGTTTAGGTATGTGTTTAGATATTTTAAAACCCCACATAATTCGCAAACAATTTAGCACTATTTTCTGTTAAGTGTGTATAGATATTCATAGTAGTTTGAATATCAGAATGTCCTAACCGTTCTTGAACATCTTTCATAGGTACGCCACTTTCAAAAAAGTAAGCTATAATGAGTGTGCCTAAAACCATGAATAGAAATGATTTCGAACCCATTTTTAATACAATTTAATTTGTACTAAATCTTGACAAAGGACCAATTGTCTTTTTGCTGTAAATATTATACACTTGTAGTATTAGAATAAAAAGAAAAAAATATATTGAATATTAAGTCTTAAAAAGTACCGGCTTTACCTAAAAATATTTAAATATAAGGAGTGAGTATAAGATGGACTATGAAGAAATTAAACTAAATGTTTCCAATGATAAAATCAGCGAATACAAAGTTTTTTATGGAATAAAGCTGTATTCTGATGTTTTTACATCTGAAGACAAAAAGACATTGACCTCTAAAAGGATTTATAGTACTAAAAAGAAAAATTATGTTTACTATGAAAGAACAGATGTGAATTGGAATTATTGGAGTGATAAGAGAAAATATGATTCTAATTTTGATACAAATGAAATGAAACGAAATATCGTATTTGAGGTATCACAGGACTTAAATTCGTTTTCAAAGTACCTTGATGAAAAGATTATTAAAAAGCTCATACTGAAAGAAAAAAATGGAGAGATCGTAGAAAGATTGGATATATAGTACTGTATTTACTTATATTAATTATATAAGCAACCTTTTCAGGTTGATCTATAAGAAACTTGGATAATTATACTGTTACACTTTGTCGAAACGAGCTTGAAGCACTTTATAATAAGACAAATGTTCTTCTGGCATCTTAGCAGGTAGAACCTCTCATTTTAATTTGTACTAAATCTTGACATAGGACCAGTGCCTTTTTGTATAAAAATAAGAGTATTCAAAAAATGCGAAAATTCATGATATACTATACAAAACAAGTAGAACCTTTAAATGCATAAGGGGGCTGAAGAAAATGAAAAAGAAATTCAGTAGTGGAATGCTTGGAATCGTTGCGGTAATCGCGTTAATCATCGGTGGATTTGTAACGTTGAATCTGGTAAAGAAGCATGAAATGGTCACTTTAGTTCAAAGTGCGCAAGTGAAGGAATCGATTGAAAATCAATTAAAAGACTTAGACAACAAAGCGTTGGAAGAAGGCGGAGCTATTGAGTCTTATGAAATTGATGTAGAGTCTATTCAGCATAACCCTATGGGAGGAATATACTTTAAAATATACTTAAACTCCAATAAGAAATTAAGCATGAGTTTTAGTCTGACTAAAAATCTAAATACAGGACAGTTCGAACATTCCTCAACGGGATACTCAAAGGAAGTCTCAGACTTGATAAAAAATAAGCAGTAAGAAATGAGAACTTTTCGTACAAAGTAAGAATTAAAAACATAAAAAGCACTAATCGTTTGCGTTGATGCAGTGATTAGTGCTTTTCTTTTGGTTCTTTATCGTCTAGTGAATCCTCGTCATCGGGAAGTTTCTCGATGAGGTTGGCGAGTTTTTTCAACTCGTTATAGGTGCGAAGCATGTTGATACTTGTTACGATGCTTGTCGTTGCGAATAGACAGCAGAATAATGTGATAAAGTCAAATCCATTTCCAGGATAATGCGTCGTTGCTAGAAAGATAAAGAGGACGGCTAATATGATTTCAAAATATAGTTTTCTAAAGAAACTTTTTCGTGTCATCACAATCATCCTTTCTTGTCAAAATCTTACATAATTCTTGAGAAATAAGCAAGTATTTATTCTTGATTTTTCCTGACCAAATGAGTATTATAAAACTATGAGTTAGCACTCATGGTTTTCGAGTGCTAAAAAAGAGTAAGGAGGATTTTATATGTTAAAGCCTTTAAAAGATAGAGTTGTTATTCAAATGGTAGAGCAAGAAGAAAAAACTGCTGGGGGATTATTCCTACCAACCACTGCTCAAGAAAAATTACAATTTGCAAAAGTAATCGCGACAAGTGAATTCACTGCTGCAGAAGACCGTCAAGTGGCGGTTGGCGATAAAGTCGTATTCGAGAAATATTCAGGCACAGAAGTTAAATTGGATGGTCAAGAATATATCATCGTGAAAGAAAAAGACATTATCGCAATTGTTGAATAAAGGAGGATATCACAATGGTGAAAGATATTAAATTTGCAGAAGATGCAAGAAGTGCCATGCTTCGCGGTGTGGACGTTTTAGCAAACACAGTAAAAGTAACATTAGGACCAAAAGGACGTAATGTTGTATTAGAAAAAGCATTCGGGTCTCCGCTGATTACAAATGATGGGGTCACGATTGCTAAAGAAATCGAATTAGAAGATCATTTCGAAAATATGGGTGCAAAACTTGTGGCTGAAGTCGCATCCAAAACAAACGATATTGCCGGTGACGGTACAACAACAGCGACAGTTTTAACACAAGCCATCGTTCGTGAAGGATTGAAAAACGTAACAGCTGGCGCAAACCCAGTAGGCATCCGTCGAGGGATTGAACTTGCGACAAAAGCAGCGGTTGAAGAATTACACCGCATTTCTCGTCCAGTCGAATCAAAAGAAGCCATCGCACAAGTGGCGGCAATTTCTTCTGGTTCAGCTGAAGTTGGTGAATTAATCGCTGAAGCTATGGAAAAAGTGGGGAACGACGGCGTTATTACAATCGAAGAATCTAAAGGGATTGAAACAGAATTAGATGTTGTAGAAGGAATGCAATTTGACCGTGGTTACTTATCACAATACATGGTAACTGATAACGACAAGATGATTGCAACTTTAGATAATCCATTTATCTTAATCACAGATAAAAAAGTGTCAAACATCCAAGAAATCATTCCATTATTAGAACAAATCGTTCAACAAGGACGTGCGTTATTAATCATCGCGGATGACGTAGATGGAGAAGCTTTACCAACATTAGTATTAAACAAATTACGCGGAACATTTAACGTGGTAGCTGTAAAAGCTCCAGGATTCGGTGACCGTCGTAAAGCGATGTTAGAAGATATCGCTGTGTTAACAGGAGCTCAAGTCATTACAGAAGACCTTGGCTTAGAATTAAAAGACGCAACATTAGCGCAATTAGGGACAGCTGGTAAAGTTGTGGTTTCTAAAGATAGCACTACAATCGTGGAAGGTGCAGGTTCTAAAGACTTAATCGCGAACCGTGTTGCTTTAATTCGCGCACAAGCACAAGATACAACAAGTGATTTCGACCGTGAAAAATTACATGAACGTCTTGCTAAATTATCAGGTGGGGTTGCCGTAATTAAAGTCGGTGCCGCTACTGAAACAGAATTAAAAGAGAAAAAACTTCGCATTGAAGATGCCTTAAACGCCACTCGCGCAGCGGTTGAAGAAGGAATCGTTTCAGGTGGGGGAACCGCTCTTGTGAACGTTCAAAAAGTAGTAGATGCTCTTGAATTAGAAGGCGACTTAGCGACAGGTGCGAAAATCGTATCTCGTTCATTAGAAGAACCATTACGTCAAATCGCAGAAAATGCTGGTCTTGAAGGTTCAGTCATTGTTGCTCGTTTGAAATCTGAAGAAAAAGGCATTGGATACAATGCTGCTACAGATGAATGGGTAAACATGATTGAAGCAGGTATTGTTGACCCAACGAAAGTAACACGTTCTGCACTACAAAATGCTGCATCTGTTTCAGCATTATTATTAACAACAGAAGCTGTGGTAGCTGACAAACCAGCTCCAGTAGCACCACCAATGCCAGGAATGGATCCAGGCATGGGTATGATGTAAACTAAGGACGAGGGGTGAAATTTTTTCACCCCTCTTTTTCTTTTTGGAATAAAACACCGAAAGGTGCTTACTAAAAAATGAACTTCGTTCAAAACTTCGAACCCTCGAGGATTTCTCTATAGTATATGCAATGAGGCACCGGCTTGAGCCGAAGTCTCAAGCTCTTTCAAGATTCAAATGGACTCTAAAAAATAAATTTTTAAGAGTCCATAATTCACTTTGAATGCTTACTCCCATTGCCAATACTATGGAATCCTCGGGGTTCTCCGTTTTGAACACTTTTGTTGAGTTGTTATATAAAAAGAGGAAGGAATAGAGAGGGTAGAAAAAACTTCGAACATTGAAGGATTTACTGCTACTATAAAATCCTTCGGGTTCTCTGTTTTGAACAATTTTTTTGGTAACACTTATAAAAAAGAGGATGGAATAGAGAAGGCGAGTTATGCTACGAACCCTCGAGGATTTCTCTATAGTATATGCAACGAGGCACGGGCTTGAGCCTGTAGTTTCTCACCTCAAAAGCTTTAAAAGGAACTTACGGAGATGCTAGTCACAATGGTTGACGGGGGCGTACATTTTTGCTAAAATAGTCGTGTTGTAATTGTGAAGCACCACAGCTACAACCGCTCGGATTAGAGTACAAAAGACCGGAATCGGCACTTTAAACTGGCGAGTCTTAGTCTAAAATATAGGAGGTGCAATATGTACGCAATCGTAAAAACTGGTGGAAAACAAGTTAAAGTTGAAGTTGGTCAAGCAATCTACGTTGAAAAATTAAACGCAGAAGCTGGCGACAAAGTAACTTTCGAAGAAGTAGTATTTGTAGGTGGAGATGACGTTAAAGTTGGTGCTCCATTCGTAGCAGGTGCAACTGTTGAAGGAACTGTTGAAAAACAAGGCCGTCAAAAGAAAGTTGTAACTTTCAAATACAAACGTCGTAAAGACTCACACCGTAAACAAGGTCACCGTCAACCTTATACAAAAGTTGTTATTGACGCAATCAACGCTTAATCACGATGATTCAAGTGACTGTACACAAAAAGAACCAGCGAATTGTTTCCTTTGAAATGACTGGACATGCAAACTATAGTGAACATGGTTCGGATATCGTTTGCGCAGGGGTATCGGCTCTGGCCATTACAACTGTGAACAGCATTGAAAAGTTAGCAGGATATCAACCGATTGTCGAAGTTGACGAGGTTGAAGGTGGTTACTTATATATGGAAGTTGTAGAGGACTTGACGAAAGACCAAGAACATACAACTCAAATTTTATTAAATAGTCTATTACTAGGGTTAGAAGATATTCAATCGGAATATCAAAACTTTCTAGCTGTAACTGTTGCATAATCAATCAAGGAGGTGCACAACTATGTTAAAAGTGAATTTACAATTATTCGCCCATAAAAAAGGGGGCGGTTCTACATCAAACGGACGTGACTCACAAGCAAAACGTTTAGGTGCTAAACGTGCTGATGGACAATTCGTTTCAGGTGGTTCAATCTTATTCCGCCAACGTGGAACAAAAATCCATCCAGGTGAAAACGTAGGTAGAGGTGGAGACGATACTTTATTTGCTAAAGTTGACGGAATCGTACGTTTCGAACGTAAAGGCCGTGACAAAAAACAAGTATCTGTTTATCCAGTAGTTGCTGCTGAATAATAATGAGTAGGATGTGACATTCAGTCACATCCTTTTTTTTAGGAAATTTGAGAAGTGACAAAACTACTGCGAACTTTCCAGATTTCTCTATAATTGCTATACTAGCTGTATCGGAGGAAGCCTTGTGTCTTCCTTCCTCTCAAGCTTCAAACTGACTCTAGGAAATGAATTTCCAGAGTCAATCATTCACATTGAGTACATCGCTAGTATTGCTATTATAGAATCTGAACGTTCTGCGTAGTTTTGTTAGCAAAAAATGTGAATGAACCTATTTCATATTATTCAAAGCAGAGAAACTCTTAAAAATAGAAGGAGGGATTTTTATCGAAGCGGGAAAAGAAATTCAAGCATTCGAGGAATTGGCAAAAGCAGTAGAGCTGCTTCATCAAGAAATCGGCTATTCGAATGTAGAAGCGCTAGGGGAAACCTTACAAAATATTGTCAATGACAACACTGCGCAACAAGTCGAAGGCCTGCCAAGTAACGAAGTGGTCCAAGAATTTAACAAAGCGTATAAACAATTAGATTTAGCAAGTTATTCGAGTGAAGAAATTCGCCGGATGATTCAATTCGCGTTCTTGAAAGCTGCTAAAGAAGATGGCTTACAAACCAACCATCAAATGACTCCAGATGCGATTGGCTTACTCGTAGCGTATATGATTGACCAAATGACGAAGAAAGATAAGACGCTACAAATTGCGGACTTTGCGGCAGGAAGTGGGAACTTACTAAGTACAATTTTGTTATTCCTACAATCTGCTGGTAAAACAGCCCAAGGGACGGCTATTGATAATGATGAAGTGCTTGTGCATTTAGCTTTACAAGCCTTCGCATTAGAACAATTGGATGTGAAGACTTCCTTGCAAGATGGATTACAAGATTTACTTGTGGATCCACAAGACTTCGTAGTGAGTGATTTGCCGATTGGATATTATCCAGTCGATGCCAATGCCGCTCGTTTTGAGACAAAAAATGAAGAAGGTCATTCTTTTGCCCATCATTTACTCATCGAACAGCATATTCGTTATTTGAAGGAAGCTGGAATCGGATTGTTCATCGTTCCGACAAATCTATTTGAGACTGTCGAAGGGGAAACGTTACTGGCTTACTTGCAAAAGGAAACATATGTACAAGCAATGCTCTCATTCCCACGCAATTTATTTAAAGATGTGCAGTTTAGTAAGTCTTTACTCATTGTACAAAAACGAGGGAAATCTGCTAAACAAGTGAGCCAAGTCCTTCTAGGGGATATCCCAGAATTTAAAAACAGAGAAAAATTCAGAAAATTCACTCTAACATTCGAAAAATGGGCACAAGAAATGTTATAATGAATCCGTTAGACCCAGATGCGGGCTTAATTTTAAATTAAAGGAGAATGTGCATGTCAAAATCAATCGCGATTAATGCAGGAAGTTCAAGCTTGAAATTCCAATTATTTAATATGCCACAAGAAGAAGTGGTTGCTAAAGGGTTAGTAGAACGTATCGGATTAGGAGATTCAATCTTCTCAATCAGTTATGGAGACGACCAAAAATTTGAAGTGGTAGAAGATATTCCAAACCACGAAGTTGCGGTAGAAAAATTATTAGAACAATTAGTAGCTTTAAACATTATTTCTTCATTCGATGAAATCACTGGTGTGGGTCACCGTGTCGTTGCCGGAGGAGAATTATTCAAAGATTCAGCTTTAGTAGATGACACTGTTATCCAACAAGTAGAAGACTTAGCAGAATTTGCTCCATTACACAACAAAGCAGAAGCGGTAGGAATGCGCGCATTCAAACACATCTTACCAGACATTACAAGTGTTGCTGTATTCGATACTTCATTCCATACAACAATGCCTAAAAAAGCTTATTTATACAGCATTCCAATGGAATACTACAAAAACTTCAAAGCTCGTAAATACGGAGCTCACGGAACAAGCCACCGCTATGTTTCATGCCGTGCTGCTGAATTATTAGGTAAACCAGTTGAAGAATTAAAGATCATCACTTGCCACTTAGGAAACGGTGCTTCAATTACTGCGGTTGATGGCGGAAAATCTGTAGATACATCTATGGGATTCACTCCATTAGCAGGGGTTACAATGGGTACTCGTTCTGGTGATATCGATGCTTCATTAGTAGCATTCTTAATGAACAAATTAAACATTACAGACGTTAATGAAATGGTTGACATCTTAAACAAAAAATCAGGTCTATTAGGCCTTTCAGGTGTATCAAGCGATATGCGTGACGTTGAAGCCGCAAGTGCAACAAACGAAGATGCTAAAGTTGCAGTAGAAATCTTCGTTGACCGCGTTCAAAAATACATTGGACAATATGTTGCTGTTATGAACGGTGTGGACGCTATCGTCTTCACTGCTGGTATCGGTGAAAACTCTAAATCAATTCGTTCTCGTATCATCAATGGTTTAACTTGGTTCGGTTGCGATATCGATCCTGAGCGTAACGATACTCGTTCAGAAGCAATCATTTCTTCTGAAGGTGCGAAAGTTACAGTATTAAACATCCCAACTAATGAAGAGGTTGAGATTGCGCGAGACATCGAACGTTTACGCAAATAATAATACAAACCGAAGGTTTGAAGAGAAACTTCTAAATCCTTGGATTTGTTTATAGTAGTGATTGTAGGAGACCGGCTCGAGCCTGTAGTCTCTTGCCTATCGAATTCAAAGAGCCCCATGGCGGAACATCCGCTGTGGGGCTCTATTTCATTTCGATTCTTATTCCCTACTATCCCTACTATAAAATCCAAGGTTTATCCGTTTCTCTTCAAAGGTGCAGATGATTGCGTAAATCCTTCTCAGTAGAATACGAGACAGGTGCTTTTGGAGATGATTGCGTAAATCCTCCTCATTGAGTACGCGACAAGTGCTTTTGAAGTTAGGTGTAAATCCTTCTCAGTTAACTAAGAGAAAAGTGCTTTTGAGGAAAATGGAAAAATATTTGAATTAAAGGGGTTCTATATTTTTTTAAGAGGGGTGGAAAATTCCATTAACCTTAAAAAAATATGGAACCTTTTTATGCTGTAAGCAAAGTATTTCTTATTTTAAAGCCATTTGTACTAAAATGGGACTGTTAGTGTTTTTGAAGATTTGGTGAAAATAATTTATTTTATGTAATGATTCATTGAATTTTTTGGAAATAGTTTCACTTATTTAAAGTGAACGAATCACATATATATTTTATTCGGGAACGGGGGAACTGGATTGAATCGTAAAAGGTAGGATGAGAATCAGGGGTGTTGATTCGATGGGGATTTTTTTAAAATAGTTTAGAAATGGGAGGAAATCACTTGAAAAGCTATAAAGAAATGTTAGGGAAAAAAGAAAAATTTTCGATTAGAAAAACCACTTTAGGTGTTTTTTCAGTCATGATTGGGGCAAATCTATTACTTCTTCCGGGAGTTGCTGCGGATGAAGTGCCTTCAGAACAAGTTACGCCAACGACTTCAGCTAGCGAAACGACAGAAATGGAATTTAGAGAATCCGTTGCCAGACCAGAACCTGGCGAATCTTTAAACGATCAACCAAATCAAGGTCGACCAAATTTTGAACCAGTAAGTCCGAAAGATCAGGAGAAAGATCGTACGAATACTCCTCGTGTTCCTGAAGATAACCGGGAACATCCAGAGTCCAATGAGTATACAAATGTAGGGGTAAGTGATCCTCGAAATGTAGAGGTAAAAGGAGCCACTAAACGGCTTGTTTTGAATGATATTCCAAATAGCGGATTATCAAGTTCTTATTATAACGCCATCGAAAAAGCAAAAAAAGCTGGATTTGAAATTGAATATACCGATCGCATTGTCGGACGTTCCGATGATATTTCGGGAGAATCTTCATATGAAGCTAATATCATTGAAAATTTCATTGAAAATAATCAAGAAAGACTAAAGAATTATAAAAAGAATCGCATTTCAAATCGTCTACAGTATGAACGTGAATCGAAAGAACATGAATATGCTACGGAAGATTTTCAAAGTTACCAATTCGAAGGAAACGACCTACGACAAGCTGTGAACAATCAAACGGTGATTCGCGGGTATGAATACGGGGCTAAAACCATCGTGTCCGCCTCAGAATATTATCCTGCAGAAGCTGTAAAATATATTAATAGTTTAGACGAATTGAGCTTTAAAAATATGCAAACAACGACGAATGCTCCAGAAGAACATTCGAATGGACAAGTGGCGGTTCTAAAACAAGGGCAACCCGTCACCGTTTCTGAACGAGGATTGGAAGGTACGTATTTAACCGTTGATGGAGAACGCAAGCAAGTGACTCGAATGGATCATGAGTATACATTGGTTAGCTCCCCTTACGAAGAGCAAAAAGCGTTACTTTGGATTAAAAATGTAGGTGGAAAACTGAGTGTGACAGCTGGGGCAGACCGTGCAACAGATAAGCCTTTAACGATTAATGTGAAGATTCGTTACTACGATGAAAATGGACACGAAATTGTAAATAATACAGGAAGTAATTTATATGCGATTAGTGATTTAACGCACGGTACCAGTCGTAAAGTTTTAGACAGCTATACCCCTACTGGATTAGTGGCGCGTATTCAATACAATGATCAAATTGAAGATCAATATATGAACTATTCTCAAGCGTACACGTCACAATGGAGCGTCTATCGTCGAGACGAAAATCAAAAGGTAACGTTCCACCGAGTGCAAGGATGGACGGAAACACATACACCAATCTTAGGCGATGAAATAACAGAAGAAGTCATTCCGGAAACAGATGCTCAAGGAGTCGTTAAAGGCCATTATCATATTAGTAGAGATAAGGGATATGAGCATGTCGTTTATGTTCCAATATTTAATTATGAACAAATAGACGAAAAGAAATCTGTGACAATCGGGGCAGAAGATGAAATTGTTCCAATTCCAGGGTCTTCTATTACACGCCAAGGAAATGAATTATATTCAGTTGGCGATAATATGTATGTGGAAAATGGATCTCATTTCCACTATGCAGGCGATAGTCTTGACAAATACGGATGGCAGAATAGCCGAAGAACCAAGTATTACGGAACGGTAGCAGTCGCAAGCAAAACGAATCAATTTACTTTCAGCACGACCTTTGGGAAAACTGGAGAATATGTCTCAATGGATCTAAACTACGATACATTAGATGTTCCAACGCCTGAAGGGGATGAAACAGATCCCGATGAATTGATTAATGTTCCGAAAGTACAAACAACAAGATGGATTGCGGAAGTTCCTAATAAGGTCTTGAAAAAGACAGAATACCATCAACATATCACTTATGCGGATGATACAGGTCGAGAAATTGCGCCAAGTAATGTACAGACGTTCACTAAATTAAAAGTAGAAGATCTAGAACATCATTCTAGCTCTGATTACTATTTTGATGGACTATTAACAAAAGCTGAACAGGAAGAATTATATCGAAATTTCCATGAAAATGGGGAGTTATTTGTTACTCGAAACGGAGAGCGAGTCAATGCGAAAGAGAGTAATGATGTGTATGAATATTATAATTATCGTCCGAACAGCGAAGGAGTATTAGAACGGGTAGGAGAAAAACGTCAGATTGTTGGCTTAGTGACAAAAGAAGTTCCTCATCCAAGAGTATCTGGATGGAAACCGACTCGTTGGAAATCAGCCTATCCATTTTATGGGGTAACGAATGCGTACTGGCGTGAGTCAGCGAATTTGATGGAAGATTATAAGAAAAAGATTCCTGCACAATGGACTGGAAAAAATGTTGAAGTCGCAGGTGGAGAAGGTGTTGAAATGGGTGATGGAAGTCAAACGGTTCTATACCATGTTATTTACACTCAATCAACAGAAAGAGAGTCTACTCGCTTTGTTACTGTTCAAGACGGCACTGAAGTAGAAATTTCTCCAACGCTTGAAGGCGTGCACGAAGCTCCAGCCTTCTTACAAGGTGAAAAATACCATTATAATGGCATTACGACTACAGTTTCTGGGGTGACCACGCATTACTATGATTTAGTAACAGGCGATAAACCTCCAGTTGAGCCAAACCAAAAAGAAGAAAAAGCGGTAACGCGCTTTGTAACGCTTCAAAATGAACAAGAAGTCGAAGTAGCTGAAACGGTCGAAGGAACTCAACCAGCTCCAACGTTCTTACAAGGAGAGAAATATCACTTCAATAAACAGACGAAAACGGAAAATGGGATTACCACTCACTACTATGATTTAGTAACAGGTGATAAACCTCCAGTTGAACCGAACCAAAAAGAAGAAAAAGCGGTAACGCGCTTTGTAACGCTTCAAGACTCACAAGAAGTGGAAGTAGCCGAAACTGTCGAAGGCACACAAGCTGCGCCAACGTTCTTACAAGGTGAAAAATACTACTTCAATAAACAAACGAAGACAGAAGACGGCATTACGACGCATTACTATGATTTAGTAACGGGAGACAAACCAGCTGTTGAGCCAAACCAAAAAGAGGAAAAAGCGGTGACCCGTTTTGTGACGCTTCAAGGCACACAAGAAGTGGAAGTAGCACCAACTGTCGAAGGCACACAAGCTGCGCCAACGTTCTTACAAGGTGAAAAATACTACTTCAATAAACAAACGAAGACAGAAGACGGCATTACGACGCACTACTATGATTTAGTAACAGGTGACAAGCCGGCTGTTGAACCAAACCAAAAAGAGGAAAAAGCGGTGACACGCTTTGTGACGCTTCAAGACTCACAAGAGATAGAAGTAGCGCCAACTGTTGAAGGAACTCAACCAGCGCCAACGTTCTTACAAGGCGAAAAATATTTCTTCAGTAAGAAGACAAAGACGGAAGATGGCATCACGACCCACTACTATGATTTAGTAACGGGAGAGAAGCCAGCTGTTGAGCCAAACCAAAAAGAGGAAAAAGCGGTGACCCGTTTTGTGACGCTTCAAGGCACACAAGAAGTGGAAGTAGCACCAACCGTTGAAGGCACTCAAGCTGCGCCAACGTTCTTACAAGGAGAGAAATATCACTTCAATAAACAAACGAAGACGGAAGATGGTATTACGACGCACTATTATGATTTAGTAACAGGAGAGAAGCCTACTGGTGACCCGAATGAATCTTCTCCAAAAATCGTGACGCGTTTTGTAACGATTGAAAACGAACAAGAAGTAGAAGTAGCACCAACTGTTGAAGGAACTCAACCAGCACCAACGTTCTTACAAGGCGAGAAGTACTACTTCAGTAAGAAGACGAAGACAGAAGACGGCATCACCACTCATTACTATGATTTAGTGTTAGGGGCTAAGCCTTTAGAAGATCCAAATCGTAAAGAAGAGTTGAAAATCACTCGTTTCGTGACGATTGAGAACAATCAAGAAGTAGAAATTGCGGAAACGGTCGTAGGAACGAAACCAGCTCCAACCTTCTTACAGGGTGAAAAATACTACTTTACGAAACAAACAAAAGTAGAAGATGGGATTACAACTCATTACTACGAATTAGTCGTAGGTGAAAAGCCAAAAGATGCGCCAAGTGTAGAGTTACCGGAGGGTGTGATTGGTGAGGTGCCAAATGATGCGCCAAGCTATGATCTTCCGGAGTTAACACTGCCACAAGATCCAGACAAAGTAGAAGAGGAAGTTCCTAAAGCTGAACTTCCACGAACAAGTGCCCAAGATTTACAAGTATTCAATTTATTTGGATGGGCAATTGGACTTTCTGCTTTTGGACTCGTGTTTAAACGCTCTAAAAAGACAAATCAATAATAGAATTCCCATAGGTTAGGCTCGTTTCTAACTTATGGGGTTCTTTTATTCTACGAGAAATTGGGCTAAAACTTTACATCAATTGTAACGAACGTTCAGAACCTTTATAATAGGAATAAATCACTTTTAAGGAGCACTTATGTCACAAGGAGTTATTATTAAAGCGCTGAGTGGATTTTATTACATTGAATCCGATGGAATGATTTATCAAACTCGTGCGCGTGGAGTTTTCCGCAAAAGAGGACAATCGCCTCTAGTAGGAGACGTGGTTGAATTTGAAAGTAGTAATCTTCAAGAGGGAACGCTCACGAAAATCCTACCACGAAAAAACACAATAGTCCGACCACCTGTAGCCAATGTCGATGTTGGCATTATTGTGATGTCTGCGGTTGAACCAGAATTTTCAACGCATCTCGTGGATCGCTTCCTCGTATACCTTGAAGGATTACAGGTGCATCCAATCATCATGGTTACTAAGACCGATTTGTTAACAGCGCAAGGTTTAGAAAAGCTTGAGGACATCCGGAAACAGTATCAAAAAATCGGATACCCTGTCTTTTTTGGACAAGAAGTGATGAAAGATAAGACGCAATTTTTGGAAGCTTTGAAAGGTCAGAAAGTGATTTTTCTTGGACAATCTGGAGTAGGGAAATCAACGCTTCTTAATGAGATGATTCCAGATTTAAACCAAGAAACGGGAGAAATCTCGAATGCGTTAGGGCGTGGACGCCATACGACTCGTCATGTATCGCTTCATGAAATCGAAGGCGTGTGGATTGCGGATACTCCGGGATTCAGCACGGTTGATTTTATGGGGATTGAGAAGGAAGATTTACCACATTTATTCCCAGAGTTTGTCGAAGTAGAACATGAATGTAAATTCAGAGAATGTTCGCACCAACATGAACCGAATTGCGCCGTGATTGCAGCAGTGGAATCAGGAGACATTTGGCAAGAGAGATACGACCATTATTTGAATTTTTATGAAGAACTGGATCAAAGAAAACCAGTATATAAACGAAAAAAATAGTCAGAGGAGACAGAACATGAAAGTAGCACCATCCATTTTAAGCGCAAATTTTGCAACATTAGGAGAAGACGTTAAAAAAGTCGAAAAATTAGGAGCAGACTGGATTCATATCGATGCGATGGACGGACAATTCGTGCCAAACCTAACATTAGGACCAAACATCGTTGAAGGATTACGCCCTGTAACAGATTTAGTATTAGACTGTCATTTAATGGTCCAAAATCCTGAACGTTTCATTCCGCAATTCGCAAAAGCAGGAGCAGACTATATCTCTGTTCATGTGGAAGCAACACCACATATCCACCGCGCGCTTCAAGCGATTAAAGCTGAAGGCGTAAAAGCCGGTGTCGTAATCAACCCAGGAACACCCGTTAGTGCCATCTCTGCAGTCTTAAGCGAAGTGGACCTAGTATTAGTGATGACGGTTAACCCAGGTTTCGGAGGACAATCATTCATTCCAGAAACATTAGATAAAGTCCGCGAATTAGTCGCATTACGCGAAGCAAAAGGCTACCACTACTTAATCGAAGTGGACGGCGGAGTGAACGGCGAAACAGCGAAACTTTGCGCTGCAGCAGGGGTAGACGTTGCCGTTGCCGGTTCATATGTTTACTACGCAGACGATATCAAAGCTGCGATTGACTCAATTAAAGAAGCATAAGAGGGACGAAGATGGAAGTTGTGATTGTCTTGGGAGGACCCAACACCAAAGAGGATATCAAGGCGCTCTTAGAAAATCGATACGGCAAATCTTATGAAGACTTCCGTTTTGTCGGCGTCGACGGTGGCGCTCTACGTTTACTAGATCAGTATCTTCCCATGGAAGTAGCGATTGGGGATTTTGATTCTGTCACTAAAGAACAGCGCGACTTGATTCATGAAGCAGCAGGTACTATTGTCCAGCTCCCTTCTGAAAAAGACGATACGGATTTTGAGGCAGCCTTGTTATGGGTGAAGGAGCATTACGAAGGTATACCGATTCATGTACTCGGTTCTTTTGGCGGACGAGTGGACCACGCAATTAGTACCTTGTGGACGATGATGCGACCAGATTTAGCACCGCTGATTCCATATGTGGTATTCGAGGATGCAACGAATGTCGTGAATTTCATTCAGCCAGGCACGTACACGATTGAAAAGATGGACTTTACGAAGTACCTTTCCTTTATTAGTATGACTCCTGTGGAAAATTTAACTCTACAAAATGTTAAATACACCCTCGATTCAAAAAGCTACGAATACCCAGTGGCACTTGTCAGCAATGAATTTACAGCAGACAAGATGACCATTTCCTTTGCAAAAGGACTTATCCTAGTCGCCCAAACCCGAGATCATTGGAGATAAGATAAAATATCGCACAATTAGGATGAATTACTTACACCAAAAAAGAAAAAATAATTAAATCCTTCGCTTGTAGAGCTGGGAATTTATAATTTGTCGAGGAGGAAACATGAATTTTAATAGGATGATTCCTGAATTGTCAGTTTTTGATATTGAACGGACTAAAAAATTTTATAGAGAATTAGGATTTAAAATTGAATATGAACGTACTGAAGATAAATTTGTTTTCATGTCATTTCAAGATAGTCAGTTTATGTTTGAACAAATTCACGATGATGGTTGGAATATAGGTGAACTAGTATATCCATTAGGAAGAGGAATAAATTTTTCAATAGCTGTTGATGATATTGAAGAGCTTTATAAATTAGTGAATAATTTGAATATAGAATTATACAGAGAACTAACTAGAAACATATATCAAGTTAATGGGATAGAAGAAATGCAAATAGAGTTTTTAATACAAGATCCAAATGGGTATTTGTTGAGATTTACAAATTAACAAATACCAGTTTCAATGGTTGCAGAGGATAAAGCAACATATAATATAAAATAGAACAAAACATCGCACTGTTTCGTGCGATGTTTTTTCACAATCTTAGTTGAAATTCCAAAATTCACTTATAAGTGAATTTTGGAATTTTTTCGTTCACCGTTGTTTTCAATAATAGAGCCTCTATCATCCTTATTTTTAAGCTTTTTGTAGCGGATAAAACCTCAACAGACGGATAAATTTACAAATAATGAAAATAGATTTCTTTCCTTTGAGACTGCTTCAAACCTCTATCTTATAACCTTTTCACAAACTCCATTTTTTTGAAAAATAAATCAAAAAAATGCACACCCACCTAACTCCATGAGAAGCACCACCCATGGTCCCTTGGTTTCCTGGCATTAATCTCAGGTAAAGTAGAGTTGAAAAGAGTGGCGGATCCTAACTCTTTGGTTTATAAGAGGCTTGAAAAGAGCGAAAACTTCTAGAGACAGAAAAAGATATTTGAGGAAATAGCGGTTAGTGTAATGAATAAGTAACCAATGTGAATTATCAAGGCTTAGCGACTTGTCGCTTAGCCTTGGTTTGAAGCTTGGTAGGCGAGGAGACTTTAGGCTCCTGCCGGTACCATTACACTAAATTCCGCTATGCATTCCTTCAAATATCTTTGAATGTCTTTTAGCAGTTTCATTTATCTTTTCAAGCCTTCGGCTTATTTATTTTTAGAAAAACAAAAAGAGCTTAGGGATATCGCCTAAGCTCTTTTTAATAGTGCTCTGTATTAAACACGTTCTACTTTACCTGATTTTAATGCACGAGTTGAAACCCATACTTTTTTAGGTTTGCCGTCGATTAAAACACGAACTTTTTGTAAGTTTGGTTTCCAAGTACGGCGGTTAGCGTTCATAGCGTGAGAACGAGTGTTACCTGTTTCAGAACGACGTCCAGTGAAATAACATACTTTAGCCATTTTCATTCTCCTCCTTTATTTAATTCATTATCAGCTGATATAATTTTGAACTAAATCATATACTTAAATAATTTAGCATAGTTGAAGTAAGATTGCAAGTGAGTCGGTTATAGAGATTAACCCCTTTTTAAAAATTGATAAAAAGCTAGGTAATCGTGTAGGAATGTGATATTATAGTATAGAAATAATGTGTCAATCTGTCTAAAAATAGGCAGAAACCTTTATACATTCAATGGGAGGTATTCGTATGACAGTAAAAATTCAAACAGAAAATGGACAAATTGAACTGAGCAATGAAGTCATTGCAACGGTTGTTGGTGGAGCTGCAACAGACAACTATGGGGTCGTTGGGATGGCTAGCCGCAATCAAATTCGTGATAACTTAAATGATATCTTGAAGAAAGAAAACTTTTCTCGTGGCGTAGTAATCCGTCAAGAAGATGAAGGCGTTGCGGTTGATGTTTACATTATTGTTGGATACGGTACTAAAATTTCTGCGATTTGTAGAAATGTACAAGAACAAGTGAAATACAACTTAGAAACAATGTTAGGATTCTCTGCGAATACAGTGAATGTATATGTTCAAGGAGTTAAAATCATCGAAGCGTAATGCTTGTTGATTCTAGTCAGGAGGAAGTAAGAAAAATATGGCAACTATGAAAACTATTACGGCTCAAGATTTCCGCGCAATGGTAGAAATCGGTGAAATGCGTTTATCTGAAAATGCAGAATTCGTAAACTCATTAAACGTATTCCCAGTACCAGATGGAGACACAGGAACAAATATGATGCTCTCTTTCAAATCGGGTGCGGAGCGTGTTGCAAACTCTACAGCAACAACTGTAGGGGACTTAGCACAAGATTTAGCAAAAGGATTATTAATGGGTGCTCGTGGGAACTCAGGAGTTATCTTATCTCAATTATTCCGTGGATTCTCTAAAGCGGTTGTTGGGAAAGAGGTTATCACTGGTGAAGAATTAGCCCAAGCATTTACAAACGGTGTGGAAACAGCTTATAAAGCCGTTATGAAACCTGTTGAAGGAACCATCCTTACTGTTGCTCGTGAATCTGCAAAACGTGGTGTTCGCAAACTAGAAACTTCAAACGACATCATCGAAGTAATGGGTTCAGTGTTACGTGGAGCTGAAAAATCTTTAGCAAAAACTCCAGATTTACTACCAGTATTAAAAGAAGTAGGCGTAGTGGATTCAGGCGGTCAAGGTTTAGTATTCATTTACAACGGATTCTTCGAAGCATTAACAGGGGAAGCCGTTCCAGTTCAATCATTACAAAGCAATAAAATCGATTTAACTTCAGTGGCTCACCACGAATCAGGCGTTGACTACGAACATGTGTCAACTGGCGACATCAAATTCGGTTACTGTACTGAAATCATGGTGAAAATCGGTGAAGGTGAAACAGTCGTAGATACTTTTGACTACGATACTTTCCGTAACTACTTAAACGAACTTGGAGATTCTCTATTAGTAGTAGCAGACGATGAAATCATCAAAGTACACGTGCATACAGAGCGTCCAGGTGAAGTGATGAACTACGGACAACGCTTCGGTTCATTAATGAAAGTGAAAGTAGACAACATGCGTCTCCAACACGAAGAAGTGCTAAAAACAGACTACACTGCAAAGGTAAAAGAAGCAGCGCAAAAACAAAAAGCAGAATACGGAATCGTAGCGGTTGCTGCAGGTGAAGGTGTTCAAGAATTATTCAAGAGCATGGGTGTAACAACGATCATCAACGGTGGTCAAACCATGAACCCAAGTACGGAAGATATTCTTCAAGCTGTAAAAGAAGCGCATGCTGAAAAAGTCATCGTATTACCAAACAACAAAAACATTCAAATGGCTGCAAACCAAGCGGCTGAAGTATCAGAAGATGCTGCCGTTGCCGTTGTTGCAACTCGTACTATTTCAGAAGGATTAGCTTCATTATTAGCCTTCAACCCAGAAGCAAGCTTAGAAGATAACCAAGCTGCAATGAGCGAACAAATGGCGCTTGTATCAAGTGGTCAAATCACAAATGCAGTTCGCGATACAAACATTGATGGCGTTGAAATTAAAAAAGACGACTTCATGGGGATTGTTGACGGCAAGATTTTAGTAAGTATTGCGGACCGTAAGGAAGCAACTCTTGCGACAATCGAGAAGATGATCGACGACGATTCAGAGATCCTAACAATCATCTATGGTGAAGACGCAGACGCAAGCGAAGTGGAAGAAATCACTGAAGCTGTAGAAGCGAAATACCCTGATGTTGAGGTTGAAGTTCACGAAGGAAATCAACCAGTATACACTTACTTATTATCTGTTGAATAATAAAAAGAAAATTAAAAAGAGTACTAATATCCTTCCGGATTACTTTGAATCCTTGCGGATTTATCCATAAAAACTATAATGGGGCACCGGTTCGAGCCGAAGTCTCTCACCTTTAAAGCCTCAAAGAGGGCGTAGGGAATGAAATTCCTTACGCCCTCTTATTCGTTTTAATGCGATTCCCCATTACAGTTATTATGGAATCCGCATGATTCTCCGTAATCCTCAAGGATCTCTATTCAACAATAAGTAAGTGTACTGGTTGGTTTTCGTGCTCAAGTCAGGGTATTTCGCTGGGCAGCTAGTGCTTTCTAAATTTCGCTTGCGTCTGAGTCTTCACTCGCCTCCAAATGGGAAAAAGGGAACTGAGTGAGTGCTCCTCAAAAATCGTGGTGCTGCAAGGGCAAGCTCTGTATTTGGTGGGACGCACATATAAAATCACTGCACTGTAAAGGTTGAGGAGAGAGGAAGGAAAGTTGAAGGAGCGAAGATTCTTTTGGGCTTTACTCGATGTAGACTGGGAAGACTGCACTTTGTGGAATGCACATCCAAACTCCCTGCACTGTAACAGTCAAGGAGGGAGGAAGGAAAGTTGAAGGAGTGAAGATTCTTTAGGATTTCATCGGAATCACAGTACCGAGGAAGCAACCAATGTGAATTAGCGAGGTTTAGGGATTTATTCCTTAGCCTCGCTTTGAAGCTTGGTAACCCTGAGACGAAGACTCAGGGAGGTGCCGGATTTGTGATACCGATGAATAAATCCTAAAGAGAATCTTCACGACTGTTATACCTTTCCTTCCTCTTGACGATTAAACGGGACTTGAATTACACTTATTAAAGTAGAAAGGATGTGATTGGATGAGTGAAGTCTTTCAAAGTGTGCAAGTCTTGCCGGGCGTTGGACCAAAACGATTAGAGCCATTAGCAGAACTTGGCATCGAGACGGTCTATGACCTATTAACGCATTTTCCGTTTCGTTATGAAGATATTCAAATTCGTGATGTGCAAACAATCATGGATCAAGAGAAAGTTACACTAAAAGGGCTTGTGGCGACGCAACCGGTTGTGAGCTACTACGGCTTCAAGAAGAACCGTTTGGCGTTTCGCATGGCGATTGACCAGCAAGTCATCCAAGTTGCGTTCTTTAATCAACCATATTTAAAAGATAAAGTCGTTCAAGGCGAAGAGATTGCCATATACGGAAAATGGGATGCGAAGAGAACGACCTTGATGGGGATGAAAATTTTATCGAACCGAAATGTGGAGGATGAAGAAGGAGACCAAGTTGAGGCGGTTTATCGCACGAATAAATCGTTGAAACAGGCGACGATTCTCAAACTCGTTCAAACGGCGATGGAGCGTTTTGAAGATAAAATTCCAGAAGTATTGCCAGAAGAGTTGACGGCGTCGCACCACTTGATTGGGCACCGTGACGCTGTACGGGCGATGCATTTTCCAAAAGATGAACTGGAAAGACAGAGTGCGCAATACCAACTCGTCTACCAAGAGCTCTTCCTATATCAACTGCGCTTGCAATGGATGCGTCAGAAGCGCCACCAGCAAACAAAAGGGCAAGCGGTGCTGTATGATAATGCCGCACTGAAGGCGTTTATTCAGACGTTGCCGTTTGAACTCACCGATGGGCAAAAGAAAGTCGTGAATGAGATTTGCTTTGACTTGCGTGCGCCTTATGAGATGAATCGTCTCTTGCAAGGGGATGTAGGGAGCGGGAAGACGATTGTAGCGACGATTGCCATGGTCGCAACGGCTCTGACAGGCAAGCAAGCAGCCCTCATGGTTCCTACAGAAATATTGGCAGAACAACATATGCTGACGATTGAAAAACTCCTTCAAGGGACAGATTTGAAATCCGTTCTGTTAACCGGAAGTATGAATCGTTCGCAGAAGAAGCGAAAAGAGTTACTCGCAACGATTGAGAGTGGGGAGGCAAACCTTGTAATCGGGACACATGCCTTGTTCCAACAAGATGTGAACTTTAAAGACTTAGCTTTTGTCGTGATCGACGAACAGCATCGCTTCGGGGTGCAGCAACGTCAGGCGCTCGCTGGAAAAGGTGCAGGCGTGAACGTGCTTCAAATGACGGCAACGCCAATTCCTAGAACACTTGCGATTACGGCCTTTGGGGAAATGGATATATCTATCCTTGGGGAGATTCCTCGTGGTCGTCAGCCAATCAAAACGACTTGGGTTCGTGAGCAAGAAATGGAACAAATTTTTGACTTCGTGGAGCGACAAATTCAAAAAGGGCGCCAAGCCTATATGATTTCACCTTTAATCGAAGAGTCGGAACATCTTGATGTGCAAAACGCCGAAGAGATTTACCGCATGATTTCAGCGCATTTCTCAGACCGCGTCAAAGTGGGACTCCTGCACGGGAAAATGCCAGCTGACGAAAAAGAAGCGGTGATGGCGGACTTCAAAGCCAATAAACTACAAGTGCTCGTCTCTACAACGGTCATCGAAGTTGGGGTGGACGTGCCAAATGCTACGGTGATGGTCATTCTGGATGCGGACCGATTTGGATTAGCGCAACTACATCAATTGCGTGGACGTGTTGGTCGTGGACAACATGCTTCAACGTGTATTCTAGTGGCAAGTCCAAAAACCGAAAATGGGAAAGAGCGCATGCGCATTATGTGCGAGTCGACAGATGGATTTTATCTCAGTCAAAAAGACTTGGAACTACGCGGTTCTGGGGATGTATTTGGCGTGAAACAGTCCGGTATTCCAGACTTTAAGATTGCCGATTTAATACGAGATTATGATATACTAGAACAAGCACGTAAAGATGCAATCCTTTATGCCTCGGAAGATCCAGCAGGAGAAAAAGCCGAGACGAAACGCATGAAGGCATTTATCGAACAAACAACGAAAGAAATCAATGGATAACTTCATGGCCACGTGGCTAGAAGAGGAGGAACAACAATGGTAAGAATTGCAGTAGACGCGATGGGTGGAGATAACGCTCCTAAAGAAATCGTCCAAGGGGTCGTCCTTGCAGCAAAGGAAATGCCAACTGTCGAGTTTCAATTATATGGAGACGAAGCAAAAGTGAATGCATGCTTGGAGGAATCCCTTCCAAATATTCGTGTGATTCACTGTTCAGAAAAAATCAACTCTGATGACGAACCGGTTAAAGCGATTCGTTCGAAGAAAGATGCTTCAATGGTCGTTGCAGCTAAAGCAGTCAAAGAAGGAGAAGCAGATGCGCTCTTCTCTTGCGGAAATACAGGGGCTCTTCTAACGGCTGGTTTATTAGTGGTTGGCCGTATTAAAGGAATCGACCGTCCAGGACTGATGCCAGTGTTGCCTGTTCTTGGAAAAGACAACCGTCAATTTATTATGATGGACGTAGGTGCGAACGCGGAATGTAAACCGAAAAATGTTCACCAATTCGGTATTCTAGGAAGCTATTATTCAAAATACGTTCTTGGTTACGAAAACCCAACAGTCGGCTTATTAAATAATGGAGCTGAAGAAGGAAAAGGGAACGAACTCGCAAAAGAAGTTTACGGACTCTTGAAAGAAGATGATAGCTTAAACTTCGTTGGGAACGTGGAAGCTCGTGACATCTTAACAGGTGCTGCGGATGTCGTGGTGACAGACGGATTTACTGGAAACGCCGTATTGAAAACAATCGAAGGAACAGCGCTTGCGATGATGGGTCTTCTAAAAGAAGGAATCAAGGGGCAAGGAATCCAAGGAAAACTTGGAGCGCTCTTACTCAAGAATACCTTCTACGGATTAAAGAATACATTGGACTACTCACAATTTGGGGGTGCGGTGCTCTTTGGTCTTAAAGGAGCAGTTGTGAAATCACACGGTTCTTCAAAATCAGACAGCGTGTACCATGCCATGAAACAAATCGACACAATCGTATCCAGTGGAGTTATCAACGACTTAGTAGCTCACTTTGAACAAACAGCGGAATAAAGAATGAAGCTCTCTTTCAGATTGGAAGAGAGCTTTTTTATAGAAAATTATAAATTTCATAAAACTGCAATAAATTCTTAGGAATTCTCACAAAAAAAGGGTACAATGGGAAAGTACAAAATGTTGCAAGTGCAACTAAAGGAGGAAAGTCTATGTTCAAAGAAGTGAACGAGCAAATTTTAAAATTAATTGAGAAAAATAGTCGTTTAACTCCAGAAGAAATTGCCTCTCTATTAGAAATGGATGTGGAAGAAGTCACACGCCGTATTAAAGAGATGGAAGAAGCTAAAATTATTTGTGGCTACCATACATTAATCAACTGGGAAAAAACTGATAACGTCAATGTTTCAGCGATTATCGAATTAAAAGTAAATCCTCAAAAAGGGAAAGGATTCGACCGTATTGCAGAAAAAATCTATCATTTCCCAGAAGTAGAAGCAGTGTACTTGATGTCTGGTGGATACGATTTTATGGTGCAATTAAAGAAAGCACCAATGCGTGAAATCGCAAACTTCGTATCTTCACGTCTTTCAGTGATTGAAGAAGTACAATCTACAAAAACACATGTTGTATTAAAACAATACAAAGATCACGGCACTATGTTTGTCGGTAAAGCAGATGATAAACGTCAGGTGGTTACTCCATGAATTTAGAAAATATGTTAAATAATAAAATTAAGGACTTGAAACCTTCAGGGATTCGTCGTTTCTTTGATATGGCGAGTGAATACAAGGATATTGTTTCACTAGGGGTTGGAGAGCCTGATTTTGATACGCCTTGGCATATTCGTCAAGAAGCGATTAAAGCGTTGCAAGAAGGCCGTACATTCTATACAGCCAATGCAGGGTTAAAAGAGCTTCGTGAAGAAGTATGTATATTTACAGAAGGTCGTCATGGGGTAAAATACGATCCAATGCATGAATGTGTCATCACTGTTGGTGGAAGTGAAGCCGTTGATATTTCAATGCGTGTGCTTTTAAACCCAGGGGATGAAGTGATTATTTGTGACCCAGGGTATGTTTCTTATGTCCCAGCGGTTACAATGGCCGATGGAACTCCAGTGATTCTTCCGTTAAAAGAGGAAAATCAATTCCGTTTAACACCTGAAGATTTAGAAGCAGTGATTACACCGAAGACAAAAGCGATTCTAATGAACTTCCCGAATAACCCAACTGGGGCAATTATGGAACGTGAAGATTTAGAAGCGGTTTGTGATGTATTAAAACGTCATGATATTATCGTTGTTTCAGACGAATTATATGGAGAATTAACTTACACTGGAAAACCTCACGTATCCGTTGTGGAAATTGAGGGTATGCGCGATCGTACAATTTTAATCGGAGGATTCTCAAAAGCATTTGCGATGACGGGATGGAGACTGGGGTATGCTTTAGCTCCAGAGCCAATTATGGAACAAATGTATAAAATTCACCAATTTGCGATTATGTCAGCTCCAACTCTTAGCCAATATGCGGGTGTGGATGCCCTTCGTAATTCTGAAGAAGACATTGTTGAGATGCGCGAAAGCTACAACCAACGTCGCCGTTACTTGGTGAAACGTTTCAAAGACTTAGGGATTCCTTGCTTTGAGCCATTTGGAGCTTTCTACATCTTCCCAAACATTTCTCAATTCGGATTAAGTTCAGAAGAATTTGCTATGCGCTTGGTAGAAGAAGAACGTTTAGCCGTTGTTCCAGGAACCGCTTTTGGGGAATCTGGTGAAGGCTTTCTACGTATTTCTTATGCATATTCGATTGAAGATTTGAAGACAGCGTTAGATCGCATCGAGCACTTCATTACGAAATTAAGAAATGAAAAATAGAGATTAAAATGAGGTACAACTACACCACTTTTGGAGTCGTTTAAATCGATTCCCAAAGAGGCGTAGTTGTATTTTTAATTTTGATTAAAATATGATTAAAATTTAATTGATAAAAGAATGATCCTATGCTACACTATGCTTACTTAAGAGGAAAGGAGACCATGCTTGAAAGAACGTTTTACAAAGTTTATTGATACCATAATTGCTCTCGATAAAGGCGATCATACATTAACGGACAAACAATGGATGAAAAAGCAAAAATGGATGTTCGTCTTGAAGTTGTTTTGGGTGATTGTGCTAGTAGCGACCTTTCTTCTAGCCGTTAATGTCTCCGTGAGTTACTTTGTTTATTTCTTCTATTTTGCTGGAGTTCTCTATGTACTCACTAAAGTACTCGAGTTTTGTATCCAACGAAGAATGACACAATTAGCTAAGGAGGAATAGAACAATCCAATGAGAATTATTTATTTTGTGATAGCTTGGGTTTCATTAGCAATAGGGTTATTAGGAATTGTCCTTCCGGTACTTCCAACAACTCCCTTTCTTTTGTTAACCGTATTTTGTTTCTCAAAGAGTTCAAGGCGCTTTGAAGAATGGTTTCAAAAAACTAAGTTATACCAGCTTTATGTCGCAGATTACCGCGAAACGAAGTCAATTGCGCGTAGTCGTAAAAAGAAAATTATTATTTATATCTATATTTTAATGGCCATTTCTATTTACTTCGCTCCGATTATTTGGGTGAAAATTGGACTTGGCGCGTTGACAGTGTTTATTACTTACTATCTATTTTGGGTGATTCCGGATAAAAAGTAGGAGGGATTCAGATGGTTGAGAAGTTTAAAGCGTTAATAGAAGATTATAAAGTGACAAGAAATGAAAACGAAGATTTTGTCTGGTGGTACGTCCAACGAGTAGCGCCCTTTAATTTACGCTACGTAATTGCAGCGGTGTTAGTGCTATGTATGGCGGCTATTTATTTTAATATTAAATACGCGCTCACAACGGTGCTCGTCTTATGGGTGATTGCCGCGACGATTACCATCGCAGAATGGGTTTATCGAAAACGAAAACAAAAATAGAAGATACAAAAGAATCTAGTTTACGCTAGGTTCTTTTTTTACCTATCATTAGGAAGAAAATAAGGATAAATAATAGAGAGGAGCCCTTTGAGAAAAAGTGCGAATAGGGCTATAATTTAAGTGTAGAAATAAAGTAAATGGAGGTAATTGTTATGAGATTTGACCAAGAACATGATTCATGTACAACCATTCTTGTTGGCAAGAAAGCTAGCTATGACGGTTCCACGCTTGTAGCCCGTACGGAAGATTCATGTAATGGAGAGTTTACTCCAAAAAAATTCATTGTCGTTCGTCCAGAAGACCAACCACGTCACTATAAAGCAGTGATTTCAGGTTTTGAAACAGACTTACCGGACAATCCAGTTCGCTATACAGCCATGCCAAACGCCATCAATAATGAAGGGATTTGGGGAGCTGCTGGGATTAACGCCTATAATGTTGCTGTCAGTGCAACAGAGACGATTTCGACGAATCCCCGTGTATTAGGAGCTGATCCACTAGTTGAAACAGGGATTGGAGAAGAAGATATCTTCACTCTCGTATTACCTTATATTCAAACGGCGCGCGAAGGGGTCGAACGTCTTGGACATTTCCTGGAAACAGCAGGAACCTATGAATCAAACGGGATTGCGATTTCCGATGTGAATGAAATTTGGTGGTTAGAATCCATCGGGGGACATCACTGGATGGCACGCCGCGTACCCGATGATGCGTATGTCGTAAATCCAAACCAACTCGGCAGTGACTTCTTTGATTTTGAGGATAAAGAAAACTTTATGTGTGACCCTGATTTGAAAGACTTTATGATTCGTCACCACCTCAATTTGAATTTTGACGGGGAATCTTTCAATCCACGTTACGCATTTGGTTCACAACGAGATAAAGACCGCTTGTATAACACGCCTCGTGCTTGGGATATTCAACGCATGTTTAACCCTGAAGTGGAACAATCTCCAACAAGCTTTGAAATCCCTTGGGCGCGTGTTCCTTATCGCAAAATTACCGTTGAAGATGTGAAAGAATCGATGAGTACGCATTTCCAAATGACTCCTTATGATCCTTATGGAAATTTAGGCGATGGGAAGAGCAATCGTCGCTTCCGTACGGTAGGGATTAATCGTACGAGCCAAACGGCTATCCTCCAAATTCGTCCAAATCGTCCTCATGATACAACAGGGATTCAATGGGTCTCTTATGGGTCAATGCCTTTTACGACGGCCGTTCCTTTCTTTACGCAAGTGGAAACAACTCCAGCGTACTTTGCCAACACTACAGCGAAGGTTTCAACGGATTCCTTCTACTGGTCAAGCCGATTAATTGCAGGACTTGCGGATGCGCATTACTTGGAACATCAAGCGGATATTGAAAGTTATCAAAAGAATACATTATCTCGTGGAGAAGCCATGATTGCCCAAGTAGATGCTCGTCTTGAAAAAGGAGAAGTAGTCGACTTCGAAGCGGAAAATCAACAAATGAGTGATTATATCGAAGAGAAGACAGCTGCATTACTCGATAAAGTATTGCTTCGTGCAAGTAATTTAATGGTCAACCACTATTCAGTGAGTGATTAATGGCAGGTTGGGTTTAGGAGGTTAGAACATGGAAGAAAAAAATGAAAAACAACTGAGTTGGTTGATGATAGCCCTTATTGCGTTTAATTTCGTATGGGGGCTCGGGAACGTTGTCAATAACTTCGCCCAACAAGGGATTGTAGTTATTACATCGTGGCTGATTATTTTAGTGATTTACTTTATTCCGTATTCATTGATGGTTGGACAACTTGGTTCAACTTTCCAAGATAGTGAAGGAGGAGTGAGTGACTGGATTAAACATACGTCTACGAAGAAACTCGCGTATTTTGCTGCATGGACGTTTTGGGTGGTTCAAATTCCGTATTTAGCACAAAAACCGCAGACGATTTTGATTGCGCTTGGTTGGGTATTCCAAGGACACTCAGGAATTGTGGATGAACTTCCGATTCCGCTACTCGTTGCGGTCTGCCTAGCATTCTTTCTTTTCATTCTTTATGTTTCAACGAAAGGAATTCGGGTATTGAAATTCTTAGGAACAGTTGCGGGGAGTGCGATGTTTGTCATGTCTATTTTGTTCATCCTATTAGCCGTGGGTGTTCCACTCATTAAACCGGATTTACAACTAGCGACTGCGAATATGGATAAGCTTGAAACGTATATTCCAAAATTTGATTTCGCCTATTTTACAACGATTGCGCTTCTTGTTTTCTCAGTCGGTGGAGCGGAGTCTATGTCTCCTTATGTTCGTAAGGTAAAAAATCCAACGAAGGAATTTCCAAAAGGAATGATTGCGATGGCGGTCATGGTGGGGATTTGTGCGGTCTTTGGATCCTTTGCGATGGGAATGATTTTCGATAGCAACAATATTCCTCAGGACTTAATGAGAAATGGGGCCTACCAAGCGTTTGCGGTACTTGGAAAGCATTGGAATATTGGGAATGTTCTTGTTACGATTTACGCATTGACGCAATTTATCGGACAAACAGCTACACTAGCCCTCTCCATTGATGCGCCGCTTCAAATCTTCCTTGGTAGTGCTGACAAAGAATATGTTCCTCGCTGGCTTCGAACACGCACAAAGAACGGAACATTAAAGAATGGATACTTACTTACAGGAATTTTAACAGGGGCATTAATTGTCATGCCAGCACTAGGGCTTAAGGAAATTGATACAGTCGTAGTATGGATGACAAACTTGAACGCCATCGTATCCCCAATGTGCTTCTTGTGGGTATTTGTCGCCTTTATGTTCTTGTATCGTCATTGGGACAGATATAAAAATGCCGAATATAAATACATTAGCAATAAGACACTCGGATTCTTAATGGGACTCTGGGGCTTTGCCTTCACCGCATTTGCATGTATTCTCGGAATGGTGCCACAAGTGGACTATGCGCAAAATCCATCTGAATGGTGGTTTGTCTTAATTTCAAATATCATTATGCCATTTGCGCTTCTTGGACTCGGACTCGTCCTTCCATGGATTGCACGAAGAGAACAAAAACAACAAGCATAAAAATGAGTTTTAGAAAGTCCTCCTTCTGGAAAAGGGGGGCTTTATTTTTTAAAATGTAATAGGGTATCAAACTGACAATTTTACAGAAAAATGGTATAGTAATGAAGATAAATTTACTGGAAACGAGAGGAACAACTCATGAAATTATTAACCGTTGCAGTCCCTTGCTACAACTCTCAAGAATATATGCATTATTCTATCCAAACGCTCCTTGCTGGTGGTGAAGAGGTTGAAATTTTAATCATTAACGATGGTTCTAAAGACGACACTGCTCGCATCGCTGACCAATATGCCGCAGCTTATCCAACGATTATCCGAGCGATTCATCAAGAGAATAAAGGACATGGTGGAGCCGTGAATACGGGGATGGCGAATGCAACAGGGAAGTACTTTAAAGTGGTCGATAGTGACGACTGGGTAGATGTGCGTGCTTATCTAAAAATCTTAGAACAATTACGACGCTTCGAAAAAAATGGGGAAGAAGTAGATGTGTTCATTACGAACTTTGTTTACGAAAAAGAAGGCGCGAAAACGAAGAAAATTATGCGCTACACTTCAGCGTTTCCTGAAAATCAAGTGTTTACTTGGGATGATGCGAAGCCACTTCGTCGTGGGAAATATATGATGATGCACTCCCTCATTTACAATATGAACTTACTTCGTAAATCAGGACTTCAGTTGCCAGAGCATACTTTCTACGTAGATAATTTATTTGTTTTCGTCCCACTGCAATATAGCAAAAAATTATACTATATGAATGTAGATTTTTACCGTTACTTTATCGGTCGTGAAGATCAATCCGTGAACGAGAAAGTGATGATTAGCCGTATCGACCAACAAATCCGCGTGAATGAACTATTGATGGCAAGTTATCATAGCGACTGGCAGTTTTCAACCGCTTTGAAGAACTACTTATTAAACCACTTAGAGATTACAACCGTAATTTCTTGTGCGCTACTCAATAAGGGTGGACTACTTGAGCATCAAGAGAAGAAGAAAGCTTTGCTGTCGGATTTGAAGGAAGCAAATCCAGAAGTCTTCCATCTGATTAGCCAAGCAGTGCTAAGTAGAATTACAATGGCGAAGAACAAACCTGTACAAGTACTTTCGAATGGAATTTATACAGTGACACAACGTTTCTTCGGATTTAACTAAATAGCGTTTTGAACTACCAGGCATGAAGTGCACCCTAAAAGTTAGATTTTCTGTCTACCTTACATAAGCCGGTGGATATTTATTGCAAATCAGACTGAAAGTTCCAAATTCTCTATTTATTTTATTGATATTTCTTATCAGAAGATGTATGATATTTTATATATTTAAACTATACTATATCGGAGGTATTGGTATGAAATTTTCTAATCGTTTATTGTTGTTCCTTACAGGAGTTGTTTTTGTCTTTTTAGGACTTTTGCTATTTACAAACCCAGTAGCTAATCTTGTTGCTTACAGCTGGTGGATTGCATTTGGTTTACTGGTTTCTTCTATAGCAGCTATTTTAGGCTATTTCTCTGCACCAAAAGAGCTTCGCTCACCTGTTTATCTTTTCCAAGGGATTGTTAATCTTCTCTTAGCTCTTTACCTCGTGGCTTATGGCTTTGTGACCCTGCCGGTCGTCATTCCGACCATTGTAGGAATTTGGTTAATTGTAGAAGCCATTATTGCTTTCTTTAAAGGCAATCGTCTAGGATTGATTTTCCCTATTATTGGTAGCAATATCACGTGGGTAGCCTTGCTTGCATTTTTACTAGGTCTAGTGATTCTGTTCAATCCAGTGGCTACAGGTGTCTTTGTCGTTTATGTCATTGCCTTTTCATTTTTAGTTACTGGCTTCACCTACATTATTGAGGCCTTTCGTAAATAGTCTAGTTGCTATTTCTATCGCATTCAAAAAAGCTGGGAAATCATATTCTCAGCTTTTTCGTCTCTTTAATTATCACTTTTTCGCATTCCATTCTGCGTAGAATTGCTCCAAGTATTCTTCCAAAAAGTGATGGCATAGTGCTCTAGCATTCGATAAGTTGCAATAATAACCGGTCGAGAACGGGG
Source organism: Granulicatella sp. 572.rep1_STHE (assembly GCF_001073445.1). Lineage (NCBI taxonomy): Bacteria > Bacillati > Bacillota > Bacilli > Lactobacillales > Carnobacteriaceae > Granulicatella > Granulicatella sp. 572.rep1_STHE. The sequence continues at coordinate 71,645 of NZ_JVBO01000045.1, forward strand.
CATCGACTCAATCATACCGAAAATAAAAGAGCGAATGTTATCTGCAAAAAGAAAGCTTAGATTCTTTGCGATTTCAACAAAAAAAGCACTGTTTGTTCTGACCACAAAAGTTAAACAAATAATTTAAGTGAAGGATTTAGTTCTGTATTGCACAGGACTAAGTCCTTTTAGTTTTACCTTAATTCGTTTGTTGTTGTAGTAATCAATGTAGTCAACAATAGCTTGTTCCAATTGGTTAAGTGCCTTAAATGTTTTCTCATCTATGTCAGTCATCATGATGACCAAATTCACGCGCGCTATCCTTTCTTGCTCTACATCATTGCTCTTGCGACATTCATCAATATCATTACAGCGATATCTAATATCATTCGTATCCGGAAATTTCATTCTCCAGAGCTCAAATCTAGTAAAAATATCAGTTTTGCTTCCTCTCTCTTTTCTATCTTTTTCTTGCAAACCATGATGATGAAAGAGCATGGAAGTGCCGATATTCCTCAAAAAATTGCTTTTATGAATATCACTTTGGGAAGTGTCGTTTTCTGCGTACTCGTCATTATTGGCGCCTATATGATTGTAAAATCAAGAAAAGCAAAGCGAAATTTATAAAGTGTGAAAAGGAGTGAAAACTTTCTTTTTTCTAATTAAAATAGCGGAACAATTAGAATTGGAAGATCCGTTTACAGGAAAATATAAATAGGTGCTCGTCGCAGGCCACACGAGCGCCTTGAGGCGTCGCTCTGAGATCAGAGCTATGCCCGAAATTGAAAAGCCACCCGCTAAGCCACTGGATATTTATTATGGGAGAAATTATCATATATGATAATTTCGCAAAGTGTGCTTCATCGATTTGGTTCGCCTTGAGGGTCCATGATATAATAAACAAGATAATACAAGAAATGGAGAAACGACATGAAACCATTTGATTACATCGTTGTGGGTGCTGGATTATTCGGTGCGACCTTTGCGCATGAAGCAGCGACACGCGGTTATAAAGTAAAAGTGATTGAGAAGAGAAATCATATTGCGGGGAATATTTATACAAAAGAAGTGGAAGGCATTCAAGTGCACGAATACGGTGCGCATATTTTCCACACGAGCGACAAGAAGATTTGGGATTACGTGCATCAGTTTGCGACATTTAATCGCTATACCAATACTCCAGTTGCAAACTTCAACGGTGAGATTTACAACTTGCCATTTAACATGAATACCTTTAATAAATTATGGGGTGTGGTGACGCCGCAAGAAGCCGAAGCAAAGATTAGTGAGCAACGTGCAGTACTCGGTGATAAAGAACCTGAAAACTTAGAAGAGCAGGCGATTTCTCTTGTTGGGGAAGATATTTACCATAAGCTCATCAAGGGCTATACGGAGAAACAATGGGGACGTTCGGCAACAGAATTACCAGCGTTTATCATACGCCGCTTGCCGGTTCGCTATACTTACGATAACAACTACTTCAACGATACGTACCAAGGGATTCCGATTGGCGGCTATACGAAGATGATTGAAGCCATGCTGGATCATGAAAATATCGAAGTCGAGTTGAATGTCGATTTCTTCGCGAAAAAAGACGAGTACTTAAATAGTGGTGCCAAAATCGTCTTCACGGGAATGATTGACGAGTTCTTTGATTATGAACTTGGAACGCTGGAATATCGTTCATTGCGATTTGAAACAGAAGTCGTGGACGTGGAAAACTACCAAGGAAATGCGGTAGTAAACTATACAGACCGCGAAACGCCATATACTCGTATCATTGAGCATAAGCATTTTGAGTTTGGTACTCAGCCAAAAACTGTGATTACGAGGGAATATCCTGCCGATTGGAAGGTGGGCGACGAGCCTTATTACCCAGTGAATAATCAAGTTAACAACGACTTATATGCGCAGTATAAGAAATTAGCACAGACGGTTCCGCAAGTCATCTTCGGTGGACGACTTGGACAGTATCGTTATTACGATATGCATCAAGTCATCGCCGCTGCACTAGAAACCGTTAAACATGAATTTGAGTAAATGAAGAAACACCCTATATGAAATATAGGGTGTTTTTGTGTTGTGATGGTTATTTGATTCCTTCGAATCCTAGCGGATTTTATCATAACTACAATAATGGGGTACCGGTTCGAGCCTGTAGTCTCTCACCTTTAAAGCTTCAAAAAGGGCGTAAGGAATAAATCCCTACGCCCTCTAATGAATCTTTAATACGATTTCCCATTATTGTGGCTATGAAATCCGCAAGATTCTTTGGAATCCATACACAATCAATCAAACCAAAAATGTTTTAGATTGTTCATCAAATTAAGCATTTACTGTATCTAGTTCTTCGCCAATGGCTTGAAGACGAGAGACAACTTCTTCTAGTGATAGATTGTGCTCTTGTACGTAGCGGTTGCGTGGGTGAACACGGCATTCATGGCAGCAACCACGTAAGTATTTGTCTTCGTTTTCTTCAGAAGCTAAGATACGACGGTTACATTCTGGGTTACCACAGTTTACGTAACGTTCGCAAGGTGTACCATCGAACCAGTCTTTCCCGATAACCACTGGGTCTACGTGGTTGATGTCAACAGCGATACGCTCATCGAATACGTACATTTTTCCATCCCATAATTCGCCTTGAACTTCTGGGTCTTTTCCGTAAGTTGCGATACCACCGTGTAATTGACCAACATCTTTGTAGCCTTCACGAACCATCCAGCCAGAGAATTTCTCACAGCGAACGCCACCTGTACAGTAAACAACGACACGTTTGTCCATGAATTTCTCTTTGTTATCGCGAACCCATTGTGGTAATTCACGGAAGTTGCGAATGTCAGGACGGATTGCACCGCGGAAGTGACCTAGGTCGTATTCGTAGTCGTTACGAGTGTCTAGTACAACAGTGTTTTCGTCTAAAAGAGCTTCCTTGAATTCTTTTGGAGAAAGGTAAGCACCTGTTGTTTCTAATGGGTTAATATCGTTATCGAAGTCGTTGTCCTCTAAACCAAGGTGTACGATTTCTTTTTTGTAACGAACGAACATCTTCTTGAAGGCTTGCTCGTTTTCTTCGTCGATTTTAAACCATAAGTCTTCCATGCCAGGAAGAGAGTGTACATAGTCCATATATTTTTGAGTGGTTTCATAATCACCAGATACAGTTCCGTTGATTCCTTCGTCAGCGACAAGGATACGTCCTTTTAATCCGATTGATTTGCAGAATGCTAAATGATCTGCAGCGAATTGTTCCGCATTCTCGATTGGAACGTATTTATAATAAAGTAAAACACGAATATCTTTTGCCATATTGTAGTTCTTTCATCCTTTTCTAGTTTGTAATGGTTCTATTGTAACCGTATTGAGAACCATTATCAATGAATTCGATTGTGAAAATCTTCGAAAGGTATTGACATGACAGCGATTTAAGGTATAATTTCAGATGTAACATAAAATTTTGAGAGATTGGAGGAGAAATCAATGAACAACTTAGTAGTAAAACGAGTGAATAGAATGATGAACCTTCCAATTCAAGTGATTCAGTTATAGCGCATTTTTTAGAAATGATTAGGAATGAAGCTGTTACTTTTTCCATGCATGGGGAAGGTAACGGCTTTTTTTGATGGAGGAAAACGATGAACGATTTAATAAAATTAGTGATAGGCTTTATAAAAAAACATCCGATGCGCTATCTTGTTAGTTTTGTATTAATGATTGGAAGTAGTATCGCTTCGGTTTATCCCGCTAGAATTGTGGGACAAGTAGTCGATAAAATCGTCGCGAATGAACTGAACGGCGATTGGCTCTGGACGCAACTTGTGATTTTAGTAGGGATTATTCTCGTGGCCTATATTACGGAGAGTATTTGGACAAATTTGATTTTTATGGGCTATTATGAAATGCAAAAGGAATTGCGTGTGAAATTATTGCGGAATAATTTGATGAAGAAAATTCCGTTTTATGCGCATTTTAGAACGGGGGACATTATTACCCGTAGCAGTGAAGATGTGATGACGATTGGCGATATGATGGGGTTCGGAATGTTTGCACTCATGAACTCAACATTGATGGTGACGGTATCGATTTATATGATGGTCACAACGATTTCGTTGCCACTGACCATCGTTGCGATTTTACCACTTCCAATCCTTTCATATCTCGTGTATAAATGGGGATTTGATCTCGAAGAAGAGTACAACAAGGCGCAAAACGCGGTCTCTCAACTGAATAATGAAGTACTGGAGATGATTGACGGTACTTACGTTATTCGAGCTTACGGGCAAGAAGACGCGATGATGGATGAGTTTCGTGCGAAAACGAAAAAGGCTATGAAACAAAATATCATTGTGTCAGAAATTGAATCTCGCTTTATTCCGCTCGCGCAATTATTTATGATGATCAGCTTTACAATTGCGCTTTTTTACGGTGGGTACTTGGTGTCGAATGGGACCATTCTCGTTGGGGATGTCATTGCCTTCCAAGTCTATATGGGAGCGATTATGTGGCCGATGTTTATGATTGGCGATATTATCACGAACTACAAACGCGGAAAAGTGGCAACCGAGCGTATTAATGAAATATTAAGATATGACGATGACATCGAACGTGGTGGAACAAAAGCGCTCGAGACGATTGAATCGATAGAGTTTAAAGACTTCCATTTTACGTATCCAGGAGAAGAGGCGTCCTTATTAAAAGGAATTAATCTTACTTTGAAAAAAGGCGAGACTCTTGGAATCGTGGGGAAAACAGGTTCTGGAAAAACAACACTCTTGATGCAATTATTACATCAGTTCCCCTACAAAGGAGAAAAGCTCTTTATTAACGAAGAACCGTTGATTGATTACGATAGTCAAACGGTGGCAGGGCATTTGGCCTATGTACCACAAGAGCATACACTTTTCTCACGGACGATTCGCGAGAATATGTTATTCGGAAAAGAGGATGCAACGGATGATGAAATTTGGGAAGCGTTGACGCTAGCCTCTTTTGAAGGAGACGTGAAACGAATGCCAGACGAGCTCGATACGATGGTCGGAGAAAAAGGGGTATCGCTCAGTGGAGGTCAAAAACAACGCTTATCGATTGCTCGTGCTTTCTTACGCAACCGTGAATGCTTAATTTTGGATGATGCGTTATCTGCAGTTGATGCGAAAACGGAAAGGGAAATTATCTCGCACTTGCAACAAGAACGCGGAGGTTGTATGAATATCATTTCTGCGCACAGACTTTCTGCAATTCGTCATGCGGATGAAATTATTGTGATGAATGAAGGACGTATTAGTGAGAGGGGTACCCACGAGGAGCTGCTCGAACAACGAGGATGGTACTATGAACAGTATCTCACAAAAGAAATGGAGGAGGAAATCGAATGAGAACGATGAAGCGATTATTAAGCTACCTCCGTTATGAGAAAAAAGGAGTTCTGATTGGACTCTTCTGCCTGTTACTCTCAACAGGAGCAACCTTAACAGGGCCACTCGTTGCGAAACACATTATCGATAATGTGATTACTCCGATGGGGCAGGCGCATGATTTCAAAGCAGGTGGCCTACTTTTATGGGTTGGTATTTACGTGACAGTGAACTTAGTGGGAGTTGCTGGGGCCTATTTAAACCGTGTATATATGAAGACTCTCTCAAACCGTATTGCAAAACGCATTCGTGACGAAGTGTTCGAGCATGTACAAACCTTGCCGGTATCGTACTTCGACCATTTACCAGCTGGGAAAGTGGTTTCTAGAATTACAAGTGATACAGAATCAGTGCGTGCAAACTTCTACGTGAGTGGGATTTCGACGCTTTTCAGTACGATTGTGATGTTGGTAGGTGTTTATATAACCATTTTCTTATTAAACGCAACGCTAGGACTCGTATTATTATTCCTAGTTCCTGTGATGATTCTATGGCAGAGAACCGTTGCTACGAAGCAGAAAAAATACTATTCCGAAAATCGTGAACTCTATAGTCAGTTGAGTGGACAATTAAACGAAAGCATTCAAGGAGCAGGCATCGTTCAAGCCTTCCAGCAAGAAGAAAAAATTGTTGCAGAATATGATGCCACGGCAACTTCTTGGGTAGAAGTTGGTCGTAAGGAATTAATTCTTGAGTCGTACTTCTCGTGGAGTCTTGTCGGCATGCTTCGAAACATTACTCATTTTGGAGTTATCTATTATTTCAGTATGCAGTTTATCGGTGGAACACTCGGGATTTCAGCAGGTCTTTTATATGCATTTATTGACTACATTAATCGTATATATGAGCCGATTCAAACTTTTATGAATGTCGTGTCTGGCTTCCAGCAATCAATGGCTGCTGGTGACCGTGTGTTTGAACTAATGGATACACCGAGCGAGGAATCGGGAGAAGAGCTCTTCACGTTTGATGAAGGATGTATCGAATTTAAAGATGTGAGTTTTGAGTACACAGCGGGAGTTCCTGTGTTGAAACACTTGAATTTCACGGTAGAACCAGGACAGACGGTTGCTTTTGTCGGACATACTGGTTCAGGGAAATCATCCATTATGAACTTACTGTTTCGCTTCTACGACCCAACGAGTGGTGCTATCTTCATCGATGGCAAAAACACACGCGACTTTAACAGACGTAGTGTTCGAAGCGAGATGGGAATCGTTCTTCAAGATCCGTACCTCTTTACAGGAACGATTGCTTCAAATGTAGGGCTCAATAATGAATCGATTGAGCCTGAGACGATAAAAGAGGCGATTATTAAAGTGGGTGGAGGACATCTACTTACGAAGAGTGACAAGGGCTTGGACTACGAGGTGAAAGAAAAAGGAATGGATTTCTCTTCAGGAGAACGCCAACTGATTTCATTTGCTCGTGCGATCGTCTTTGACCCGAAAATCTTAATTTTAGACGAGGCAACTTCGCATATCGATACCGAGACAGAAGAGATTATTCAGAATGCAATTAATGTCGTCAAAGAAGGGCGTACAACCTTTATGATTGCTCACCGACTTTCCACAATTGCTCATGCTGACCAAATTTTTGTGTTGGATAAAGGAGAAATTGTAGAACGTGGAACGCATGATGAATTGCTTCAACTGCAAGGTCAATATGCCGAAATGGTCGCCCTACAAAAAGGATAATTTTAAAAAATACAAGACGCTGTTTCCTTTGAAACAGTGTCTTTTCTTTCGTAGCGGTAAACTTTATTTTTTTAGTGTTTTTTCAAGGGAATTCATGGTGCATTACGCCTCTTAGTTTGTTACAATGTGTAGGAAACTGATTGAGGAGAGAACGTATGATTACGAAAGAAGTTATTGAACGTGCAACAACGCACCGCCGCCATTTACATATGTATCCAGAAGTATCTGGAGAAGAAGTTGAAACAACGCGCTATATCCGAGAAGCCCTAGAAGCGATGGGACTTACTTGCTGGGATTTAAAGTCTAAGACGGGAGTGGTCGCAGAAATCGGAAACGACAATGGACCAACATTAGCCTTACGTGCTGACATCGATGCCTTACCGATTGTGGAACAAACAGGATTAGACTACGCTTCGAAAAATGAAGGAGCGATGCATGCGTGTGGACATGATTTTCATACCGCAAGCTTGCTGGGAGCCGTTCAAGTATTAAAGGCACAAGAAGACAAATTACAAGGGAAAGTTCGTTTTATTTTCCAACCAGCCGAAGAAAGTAACCGTGGAGCACGCGCATTGATTTCTGAAGGTGTGCTTGATGGAGTGGATGCGATTATTGGATTCCATAATAAGCCAGAACTTCCAGTTGGAACGATTGGTGTGAAGGAAGGACCTCTGATGGCAGCAGTCGGCCAGTTTAAAGCCGAAATTACAGGGGTAGGAACGCACGCTGCAGCACCGCATAACGGAAACGACCCCATCGTTACGGCTTGCCAAGTGATTGCAAATGCTCAAGCGATTGTTGCACGTCATACATCCCCACTTGAACCAGTGGTATTAAGCGTATCGCATATCGAAGCAGGGAATACATGGAATGTGATTCCAGAGAAAGTATTTTTTGAAGGAACGATTCGTACGTTTAATAAAGAAGTGGAACGTCAAATGACGCAGCAATTCGAAAAGATGATTGTTCAAACGGCTGATGTTTACGGGCAAAAAGGAAGTATCGAATGGATTTTAACGCCGCCAGTTGTGCATAATGACGTAGAAATTACAAAAGTAGTGAGACGCACAACGGAGAAATTTGCGACAGTGGTGACACCTGAAGTGACTTTAGGAGCAGAAGATTTCGCCAATTATATGGAACACGTTCCAGGATGTTTTGTCTTTATTGGAACGGGTTGCCCACACGAATGGCATCACCCAGCGTTCTTAGTCGATGATACAGCGCTACCGTTTGCGATTCAGTATTTTGTTGACAATACGAATGCACTTTTAGAAGTTCTTTCACAGAAAGGAAACGCGTAATATGAAAACAATGGTGGTCATTAGCCATCCAACGATTCAAACTTCATCGAGCCAACAGTTTTTCCTCGCAACGTTAAAAGGGGAAGAAACTGTAACGGTTCGCCATTTAGACGAAGTATGGAGTGAGAGAAAGCCTCATTTTACAAGAGCGACTGAAGAAAAAGCACTGTTAGAAAGTGGAGCCAAGAGACTCATTCTTCAATTCCCAATGTATTGGTACCAAGCACCTGCTGCCATGAAGGAATGGATTGATACGGTGATGAGTAAGAGTGCATGCTTTGCAAAGCAAATTAAGGAACTCGGAATCGTTGTAACACTTGGGGTAAAAGAAGAAGCTTTTCGAGCAGGAGGAAAAGAGCAATTTACGATTTCGGAACTCATGCGTCCATTTCAAGCGTTAGCCAATGCAATGGGTTGGAAGTATTTACCGATTTTTGAAGTTCATCAATTTGATTATAAGACTGAAATCGCCAAACAAACGTTACTCGTGGAATATTTACAATATGTGACGAAAGAACACCACGGGACATTAAAAAATACAGAAGATTGGTTTATCGAACGTGCACAATCAATGAAAGGTGCCGAGTGGGAACAAATCGCAGAGTGGATCAAAGAGAACCAGGACGAAAGAATGGAGCTCGAGATGCATCTGAGTAATTGGGAGGAGAGTCAATATGGAGATTATTGAGAAGATTGGGTTACTTGATGCATGGACTGCGGAAGAAAAAGAATATAAAGAACGCGCTTTGCTTGTGGCTGCAAAAACTCTTCTTTTAGAACAAGCAAAACGAATTGAACAAGCACATGGAGAGTTAGATGGGCGGATGTGGAGTCCAGAAAACTGGTCCAAATAAGGAGAATGAGATTGAAAAAAGATAAATTAGGACTTCGATTAGTTTTATTAGTCATTTCCTGTTTTTTAATCGGGCTGGGCGCAAAGATGGCTGGTTCGAGTACATTAGGAGCTGACGTTGTCGTTCTTGTGTGGGAAGGATTAAATCGCACCTTTGGGGTAGATATGGGAACGGCGAACATTATAGTCTCTCTTGTATTTCTTGGAATTACATTTAGTATCAACTGGAGGTATATTGGATTTGGCACGGTTGTAGGGATGTTCTTGCAGAGCTTCTTTATTAATCTGTTTGACTTTAGCGCTATTGCGGAAATGGATATTACCATAAAAATAATTGCGATGGTTGTAGGGATTGCCTTAATTGCCATAGGATGTGCAGTCTATGCCTTAGCAGAACTTGGGGTTGGACCTTATATCGCCGCAACCCTTGCCCTGCACGAAAAATTCAAAACGTCTATACCACGAAACAAGTTCTTAATTGATGCTAGTTGTGTAATTATCGCAGCCATTATGGGACAATGGCCAACGATTGGACCAGTTGTTTCACTAGTAATTAGTGGAGTGATTATGGATCAGACAATGGTGATTTTGAAAAAATTACTTCCCATTAAATAAGAAAGCAAATCCTATTTGCAAGGACAGTACTCTTGTAAATAGGATTTAATTTTTTATAAACAAAAAGAAAAATGAAAATTTGGATGGTATCGTTTTCTAAGACAGCAAAATAGTACAAGTCGAAAGCAAAATAGTTATTGTGAAAGCGGTTTTTCCATAGTAAACTGAAGATGTCTTAAAAAGTAATAGAAACTAGGGGGAGACAACATGAAAAAGAAAGTATTACTATCAAGTGCAGCGTTATTAGCAAGTGTAACTTTAGCAGCTTGCGGAAATAACAGCAATAACACTAGTAAGGCGGATTCAACAACTAAAGCAGAAAGTAAAGAGAAAACAACTCTTAAATTAGCAGCTTTAGAAAGTGGTTATGGTTCAGAAATGTGGCCAGCAATCATCAAAGCTTATGAAGAAGCAAATCCAAATGTAAAAGTGGAATTGACTCAAGATAAAGAAATTGAAGATAAAATCACGCCTCAAATGAAAGCAGGAGATTATCCAGATATCGTAATGCTTGCATTAGGACGTAAACAAGCATTACCAGAAACTTTAATTAAAGATAAAGCATTAGCTGATTTAACAGACTTATTCGACATGAAAGTATATGGCGAAGATAAAAAAGTTTCTGACAAATTATTAAACAATGTATTAGGATCTACAGTAACTGACCCTTATGGAGATGGAAAACACTACTTAGCACCAATGTTCTACGCTCCAACAGGATTATTCTACAACGAAGGATTATTCAAATCTAAAGGTTGGGAAGTTCCTAAAGATATCGCTGGAATGAAAGAATTAGCTGAAAAAGCTAAGAAAGAAAATATTTCACTATTCACTTATCCAACTACAGGATACTTAGATAGCTTCTTCCCAGCATTATTAGCAAACGCTGGTGGTGTTGATTTATTCAACAAAGCAATGAAATACGACACAGGAGCATTCACTTCTCCAGAAGCAACTAAAGCTTTTGAAGCAATGGGAACATTCTTATCAAATGTTGAACCTTCAACAGTTGCAAATGCAAATAAACAAAGCTTCACTAAGAACCAACAATTAATCTTAGATAACAAAGCTTTATTCATGCCAAACGGTACTTGGGTAGTTGGTGAAATGGCAAAAGCTCCTAGAGCTGAAGGCTTCAAATGGGCTATGACTGCTGCTCCAGCAATCGAAAAAGGTGGCAAACGTTATATTTACTCATTCTTCGAACACATTTGGGTTCCAAAAGAATCTAAGAATCAAGCAGCAGCTAAAGAATTCTTATCATTCTTGTACTCAGATAAAGCAGCTGAAATCTTTGCTAAATACAACGCAGCACAACCAATTAAAGGTGTAACAGCAAAATTACCAGAAGAATTGAAAGCATTATATAAAGTTGTAGATGAAGTAGATGGTGTTATTAATGGTAACTTCGTAGCTACTAAACCAGTTGAAGGTGTAAGCATGAAGGATACATTATATGGACAAATTGACTCTGTAGCATCTGGTCAAAAAACAATTGCTGAATGGCAAAAATCTGTTGAAGAAGTTAGCCAAAAGTTAAAAGCAGCAGTTCAATAATTCGATAGAAAGAATTAAATAGGAGTGGGATGCGAAGCAATTTTCAAGGGTGAAAATTCCTTCCACCCACTCTCATTTTATCTAAAAATGGTTGGAAAGAGGGCAGAACGATGAAAAATCGTAGAAAAAGAGAGAGAAATTTATTTATTCTCGTGTGTTTATTACCTGCACTAATTTTATTTTTTACGTTCATGATTTATCCAACAATTGAAGTGTTCCGTATGTCACTTTTTAGATGGGGCGGATTTTCAAATAATAAGGAATTTGTTGGTTTAGATAATTTTAAAATTTTATGGATGGATGAAAACTTCTTTAGAACAATGCAAAATACAATCTTACTCATTGTAGTTGTGACGATCTTTACAGTTGTATTAGCGGTTGTTTTTGCAGCGATTCTTTCGACAGAAAAGATTCGTGGAAATAATTTGTTTAGAATCATTTTCTATATTCCTAATATTTTATCAATCGTAGTTATTGCAGGGATTTTATCAGCAGTATACGATCCAAAAGCAGGTCTATTAAATGCGATTTTACCAGAAGCATGGAATCGATTATGGCTTGGAGATCAAAGTATTGTCATTTATTCATTAGCTTTCGCACTCATTTGGCAAGCGATTGGATATTACATGGTAATGTACATGGCAGGGATGGCGAATATTCCAGCTAGCTTATATGAAGCTGCAGACCTTGATGGGGCAGGGAAAATTGGAAAATTCTTTAACGTTACATTGCCATTAATTTGGAACAGTATTCGTACAACATTAACATTCTTCATTATTAGTACGATTAACTTAAGTTTCTTATTAGTACAAATCTTGACAGACGGTGGACCAGACGGATCTACGGAAGTGTTCTTAAGCTACATGTTCAAACAAGCTTATACAAACTCTTCATACGGATACGGTATGGCTATCGGGGTAGTTGTCTTTATATTCTCATTTGGATTATCCGGTATCGTAAGTCACATTACGAAACGCGATATTCTTGAATACTAGGAGGGGAGATCATGAAAGGACAAACACGTTCATTTGAAAAGCTTTATAAGGCTTTCATCTATGTTGCGCTAATTACATTAGCGATTAGTATTATTGTACCTGTCGGATGGGTCTTCTTAGCTTCTATTAAAGAAAATAGAGAATTTTATGGTTCGCCATGGACCTTGCCAGAAGGTTTCTACTGGCAAAACTTTTTAGATGCTTGGAATAAGGCGAAAATGGGAGATTACTTGCTCAACTCCGTTATTGTTACGGCTTTAGCATTAGTTATTTTAGTAGTAGTAGCGATTCCATCTTCTTATGTATTAGCTCGTTATAAATTCCCAGGAAGTCGATTCGTGAATTCATTGCTAAAAGGTGGATTATTCATCAATGTAAACTACATTGTGGTGCCAATCTTCTTAATGTTACTCGACTGGGATAAGGGACTAAAAGGGCTTGGAATTAACGGCTTCTTCCTAAATAATATTTTTGTCTTAGCTGTAGTCTATGCTGCGACATCATTGCCATTCACGATTTACTTATTATCGAATTTCTTCAAAACATTACCGACAACATTTGAAGAAGCAGCATCGATTGACGGTGCAGGATATTTCACAACAATGCTTCGTGTAATGACACCAATGGCACGACCAAGTATTATCACAGTAATTTTGTTTAATTTCCTTTCTTTCTGGAATGAATACATTATTGCTTTGACGTTGATGCCAGGTAAAAATCAAACACTTCCTGTAGGACTTAAGAACTTACTTCAAGCACAACGTGGTGCGGCAGAATATGGTCAAATGTACGCAGGGATGGTAATCGTAATGTTACCAACATTGATTTTATATATTTTAGTTCAAAATAAATTAACACAAGGGATGACATTGGGAGGCTCGAAAGAGTAGTCGTCATCGCAGGAGGAGAGTATATGGGTAAAACAAAAGGGCGTTTAACCCTACCAAGTGAATCTAATTTTTTAGAGCAAACAAAAGAATTACTCGAGCGTTGGGGTGCCGATGCCATTCGTGATAGTGATGGAACAAAACTTGATGAAGCCACTAAACAATTAGACGCAAAAATTTATACGACGTATTTTGTAGCACGAAATCACAATGATTTTATTAAAGATTATATGGAAGAGTGCCAACAAATCTTCGTAATGTCTAAGTTTTGGTTAGCAACGGAAGAAACATTAACGATTCCATTTATGGAAGGGTACTTTGAAGATCAAGTTCAACCGGATTATGTGCATGATCCAAAAAAATATTGGGAAGTCATTGACCGTACAACAGGAGAAGTTGTGCCGGTAGAACGTTGGTCGATTAACCAAGAAAATAATACGGTTACGATTCAAGGGACAAAGCCTTTCCATGAATATACCGTGTCGTTTCTAGTGTATGCGATTTGGGATCCAACACAAATGTACAATCATATTACGAATAACTGGGGAGATGTTCCTCACGATATTCCTTTTGATGTACGTGGACCGCATTCAAATCAATTTATGCATGATTATTTAAAACAATGGTTAAAAGAGAATCCGGATACAGATGTGGTTCGTTTCACAACGTTCTTCTATCATTTCACATTGATTTTCAACAACTTAGGAAAAGAAAAATTTGTGGACTGGTTCGGATATGGTGCTAGCGTTTCAGTCGCAGCGCTAGAAGCTTTTGCCAAGGAAAAAGGCTATCGCTTAAGAGCCGAAGATATTGTGGATGAAGGGTATTACAACTCAACATTCCGTACACCAAGTAAAGCGTACTTAGACTATATCGACTTCATTCAAGCATTTGTTGCCAGAGAAGCGAAAAAACTAGTCGACGAAGTACACGACGCTGGTAAAGAAGCCATGATGTTCTTAGGAGATAACTGGATTGGAACTGAACCATATGGACCATACTTCGAACAAATCGGATTAGATGCAGTGGTTGGTTCTGTCGGCGGCGGAGCAACTCTTCGTATGATTTCAGATACTCCACACGTAAAATATACTGAAGGAAGATTCTTACCATACTTCTTCCCAGATGTATTCCGTGAAGGAAACGATCCTACGATTGAAGCCAATAAAAACTGGTTATCCGCAAGACGTGCGATCATGCGTAACCCTGTAGACCGTATCGGATATGGTGGTTATTTAAGTCTTGCATACAAATTCCCTAAATTTGTCGACTACATTGAACATGTAACAGATGAATTTAGAGAAATCTACGATATCGTTAAACATACAAAACCATATACTGGTTTGAAGGTAGCTATCTTAAACGCATGGGGGCGTTTAAGAACATGGCAATCACACATGGTAGCGCATGAACTTCCATACAAACAAATCTATTCTTACCTTGGAATTATGGAAGCATTAAGTGGCGCGAGTGTGGACGTAAGCTTCATCAGCTTTGACGATATTATTCATGGTGGAGTTCCAGAAGGTGTCGATGTCATCATAAACGCGGGGGATGCCGGAACTTCATTTAGCGGTGGAGAGGTTTGGAAGAATGAAACACTCATTACACGGATTCGTGAATTCGTGTATAATGGTGGAGGATTTATCGGAGTTGGGGAACCAACAGCCGTTCATCACCAAGGAAGATTCTTCCAACTTGGAGATATTTTGGGCGTTGAAAGAGAAATGGGATATAGCCTTTCAACAGATAAATATTTTACTAAAGAATTGAAAGAACACTTTATTATCGAAGATATTGAAGATGTTCATAAGATTGACTTTGGGGAAAATATTAAAAACGTGTATGGCTTAACGAGTGCAACAGAAGTACTTGAGTTTAGCAATCCGAAAGTGAGCGCAGGTGGCGTTGAAGAAGGAATCGTTCTTCCAGCTAATGCCGAAGGAAAAGAATTCGGGGAAATCCATCTTGCAGCGAACCCTTACGGAAAAGGTCGTGGGGTTTACATCGCAGGACTTCCATACACACCAGAAAATACAAGATTATTAATGCGTGCGTTATTCTACGCAGCGAATAAAGAAAGTGAATTAACAAAATGGTATGCAAGTAATCCATTAGTCGAAGTACATGCTTATCCTGAAAAAGGAGTGTATGCGATTGTGAATAATACGAATGAAGCACAATCGACACTTGTTTATGATGGTGAAGGAGTATCTAGAACAGTGGAACTTGAGCCAAGTGAAATTAGATGGGAGAAGATATCATGAATCCTAAAGTAAAAAATTGGATCCGCTTCGTATTGATGTTGGTATTCTTTTATGTAGTTATTTTGGGGCATCAGATGGTTGGAAAAGAAGGCGTGGCTACAATGTTAGTTGGTCTTGCTGGATTACTTCTCTTGCTATGGGATTACAATCGTCCGTACTCAAAATCGATGAAACGGTAATAAAACTTAACTAGGAACAGGGGCTTGTTTACAAACAAGCCCCTGTTCCTGTTTGCATAGACACAATATTAAAAAATAAAATAATACAAACCCGAGGTTTGTGATTACTTCGAGGATTTGTGGGTTCGTTTCATAGTAGCTGAAATGAGGGACCGGTTCGAGCCTGTAGTCTCTCACCTTCAAAGTTCAAAATGGGAGTAAGGGATAAATCCCCAACTCCCATTTATTCACCTTTGATCCTAATTCCCATTACTGCTACTATAAGAGCCCGACAAATCCTCTTCGTAATCACAGTGCTTTTAAATATTGTGCCCTGCCAAGAAAGGGAGATGGTGGAGGAGAATAAATGGGACCGGTTCGAGCCTATAGTCTCTCACCTTTAAAGTTCAAAATGGGAGTAAGGGATAAATCCCCAACTCCCATTTATTCACCTTTAATCCTTTTTCCTTTTACTGCTACTATATGAATCTAGCAAGG
>NZ_JVBO01000046.1:0-44456 GCF_001073445.1 Granulicatella sp. 572.rep1_STHE
TAGCCGGCTTAGCTCAGTTGGTAGAGCATCTGATTTGTAATCAGAGGGTCGAGGGTTCAAGTCCTTTAGCCGGCATTAAAACCAAATTTGCGGAAGTAGTTCAGTGGTAGAACACCACCTTGCCAAGGTGGGGGTCGCGGGTTCGAACCCCGTCTTCCGCTTAGCCAATGTAAAACCATGGCCCATGCCGGGGTGGCGGAATTGGCAGACGCACAGGACTTAAAATCCTGCGGTCAGTGATGACCGTACCGGTTCGACCCCGGTCCTCGGCATTAACTAAATATACAATGCACCCATAGCTCAATTGGATAGAGTACTTGACTACGAATCAAGCGGTTACAGGTTCGACTCCTGTTGGGTGCATTTTTTACTTACGGGAATTAGCTCAGCTTGGTAGAGCACTTGGTTTGGGACCAAGGGGTCGTAGGTTCGAATCCTGTATTCCCGATAATTATGAAGAAAAGAAGCTAGACAAATGTCTAGCTTCTTTTTTGTTTTAAAGGCAATTTAATTGGCAATGAGGGAAAACTTTTGTATAATTAAAGTCAAATATAGTCAAGGTTAAAGGAGGAAGATGAATGCAAAATCAGAATCAAAATATGTCCGATTTGATAGAAAGTTATTTAAAAAATGTATTGCTTTCGAATGAAACAGTAGAAATCAGACGCAGTGAGATTGCAGATCAATTCAATTGCGTTCCTTCTCAAATTAATTACGTGATTAATACTCGTTTTACCATCCAACAAGGGTATGTCGTAGAAAGTAAGCGAGGTGGCGGTGGATATATCCGCATAATGAAAGTCAATTTAGTAGATGAAATGGATGTTCTAAACACTTTAGGAGATTTAATTCCGCCTCAATTATCAGTACGAGAAGCAAATCATTTATTACAAAATTTATATGAGAACGAATTAATATCAAAACGTGAAGCCCAAATGATGGCTTTGATGATGGAAAAGGACACGTTTCCAGTTTCTGTTAAAAATGGAGATGAAATTCGTAGTAATATGATGAAAAAATTAATCGATAACTTGAAGTATCGTTAGAAACAGAAAGGATAAAGTCCATGAGTGAAATTTTTACACCAAAAGCAAAAAGTGCGATGGTTTTAGCTGCTAGAGAAGCTATTTTATTTAAGCATCAGGCTGTCGGGACAGAGCATTTATTATTAGGATTAATCTTAGAACAAGAAGGGATTGCTGGACATGTACTACGTGCGGCAGGTCTCACAGCAGAAATCGTTCGTACGGAAATCGAATCACTGACAGGATATGGCTCAAACCGTAAACAGATGGATCCTTATTTAATGCCTTATTCTCCTAGAGCTAAAAAGGTGATTTTATCTGCTACAGATGAAGCAAAACGCCTCGAAGTGCCACAAGTAGGAACAGAACACTTATTATTAGCCTTATTACGTGAAGAAGTATTAGCAACGAAGATTCTTCGTGATAACCAAGTTGACCCTCAAGAATTAATGAAAGAAATCTACGGGAAAATAGGAATTCAACCTGCTAGTTCTGGAGCTGCTAAAAGAAAAGCCCGCCAAGAATCTAGCCAAGAGGGAACCCCTACATTAAACAGCTTAGCGCGTGACTTAACTGAATTAGCCCGTCAAGGAAAGATTGACCCAGTGGTTGGTCGTGAAGAGGAAGTACGCCGCATTATCCAAATCATTAGCCGTCGTACAAAAAATAACCCTGTCCTCGTTGGGGAACCAGGTGTTGGTAAGACAGCTATTGTTGAAGGCTTAGCTCAACGAATGGTCTCTGGAGAAGTTCCTGAAGAAATTGCTGAGAAGCGTTTAATGATGTTAGATATGGGTGCAGTCGTTGCAGGAACAAAATATCGTGGTGAATTCGAAGAGCGCATGAAGAAAATTTTGGATGAAGTATACCGCGAACAAGATGTGATTCTCTTTATTGATGAGTTGCATACGTTGATTGGTGCCGGTGGAGCGGAAGGTTCGATTGATGCTTCTAATATTCTAAAGCCTGCCCTTGCTCGTGGTGAAATCCAAGTTATTGGGGCGACAACTTTAGATGAGTATCAAAAATATATTGAAAAAGATGCAGCTTTAGAACGTCGTTTTGCCTCTGTTCATGTCAACGAACCTAGCGCAGATGACACTGTTGAAATTTTAAAAGGCCTTCGCAAACGTTATGAAGACCACCACCGTGTGGAAATCACAGACGCAGCGATTGAAGCAGCGGTACAATTATCGGTTCGTTATATTACATCTCGTAAATTACCAGATAAAGCCATCGACTTGATGGACGAAACAGCTGCAAAAGCCCGTCTGGACCGCAGTGGTAAACACTCACCACTTCAAAAACTCGAAGTAGAAGTGGCAGAACTCGCAGTGAAGAAAGACGAAGCGATTCGTGAACAAAAATTCGAAGAAGCAGCTCGTTTACGCAAGAAAGAACAAGCCAAACGCGACAAGCTTGAAAAACTTCGTCAAAAAGTAGAAATCGAAGCGAAACAAGAATTCGTTGCGGCCATTACTGATGAAGATATCGCAGAAGTGGTATCCCAATGGACTGGTATTCCATTAAAACAAATGGAGAAAAAAGAAAGTGAACGTCTCGTGCATCTTGAAAAAGAATTGCATCAACGCGTGATTGGACAAGAAGAAGCTGTATCAGCAGTGGCTCGTTCCATTCGCCGTGCGCGTAGTGGGTTGAAAGATCCAAGACGTCCAATCGGTTCATTCTTATTCCTTGGACCTACAGGGGTTGGTAAGACAGAGCTAGCCAAAACTTTAGCGGAAGCAATGTTTGGCGACCAAGACGCACTTGTTCGTATCGATATGTCTGAGTATATGGAGAAACACGCGGTTAGCCGTTTAGTGGGTTCACCTCCAGGATACGTTGGATTCGATGAAGGGGGACAATTAACAGAGAAAATTCGCAACAAACCTTACTCTGTGATTCTCTTAGATGAAATTGAAAAAGCCCACCCAGATGTGTTTAATATTTTATTACAAGTCTTAGATGATGGACATTTGACTGATTCAAAAGGACGTAAAGTCGACTTCAGAAATACGATTCTCATCATGACATCAAATCTTGGGGCAACAGCTCTCAGAGATGAAAAATCAGTTGGTTTCGGCGCGAAAACCATCCAACATGACCATGCTGCAATGGAAAAACGTATCCGTGAAGAGTTGAAGAATGCGTTCCGTCCAGAACTATTAAACCGTATCGACGAAATTATCGTCTTCCATAAATTAACGAAACCGGAATTACGTCAAATCGTTCAATTGATGACAAAAGATATTAAGACACGTCTTGCGGAACTCAATATCGAATTGAAATTCACTTCAGGTGTGATTGATTTAATTGCAGAAGAAGGATTCGACCCAGAATACGGGGCACGCCCAATTCGTCGTGCAATTCAAAAGAAAATCGAAGACCCACTAAGTGAAGCACTCCTCAGCGGAGAAATTCGCTTCGGCCAAAAAGTGACAATCGGTTCTCAAAAAGGGAAAGTGACGATTAAAGAAACAAAAGTCGCTCCTAAAAAAGAAGCTGTAAAAGTTTAATATTATAATGAAAACAGCCACTTCTATGCTATATAGAAGTGGCTGTTTTTTTAGTAACTTTGTTTTTGTAAGAGTAAGTGACAGAGCGTAAGGTCGTTCATGTCCTTGACGTTGAGCCCAGTTTGTTCTGCAAAACGATCGATGCGATACTGCAAGGTATTCCGATGTAAGAACAATTTTTTACTAGCTTTTGAGACATTTCCATGGGCATCCCAAAGTGCTTCAACGACCTCTTTTACTTCTTCTACGTTTAAAAGAAGGAGTAGTTCATCCGCAATCGGGGCAATATCCACCAGTCCATTGGCGATTCCCCATAGGAGAACAGGAGAAAACTCGAGGCAAGAACGTTTGTGAGAATGTAATAAATATTCAACAAATAGAGCTTTCTCGGCTTGGTATAGTAAGGGTGTATTCGTATTGGTCGCCCAGCGGTTCCCAATAAAGATTTGTAGCTCTACCGCAAAGTCGTCTTCAATAGCGGATTTTACTTCAAAAAGAGTGCTAGCAAGAGCGGTTGAGACTCCCGGATTCACGACCAGCGTGTAATGATGGCGGAAATTTTTGAAGATAGCAAGCGCCCCAACGGTTAGGTTCTCGACGAATTCTAACCAGTCTTTTTCGTGAAAGACACCTTCCTGTTTTGGAAAGACGGCTAAATGCACGCTTTGAATATATGCGATCTCGCTTGGAAGAGCCCCTTTTCCTTCCAAGTAGGCAAGCCAAGGATGCGTTGGAGCAGTTGCTTTTGTCGGTTGTGTAGTTAATGTTTGAATGAGGAATCGTTCACGTTCTGATAAACTTTCTTCTAAGAGAAAAATCGTTTCGCCGTTCAACTGTACAGGAACAGTATTTTGAGTCGATTCTCCAAGAAGGGCATCTGGGAACAATTCTTTCCAAGTCTTTTTCATAAGAACTCCTTTTTGAACAGTGTTTGCCCTTTAAGTATACACGTTGTTTGGGGGAGAATAAAGGTACTTACACTATGAATTTTTAGAAAAATTGGGTAGAATAAAATATATAGTGAAAATAAGGGGGATCCAAAATGTCAACAGAATGGTCATTAAAAGAAATCTATCCTTCATTTGAAAGTGAAGAGTTTAAACGTGATTTTGAACGTTTTTCAAACTTTAGAGAGGTATTCAACGGCTTAACGCTCGAAGATAACTTAGAGTCTATCAAAGCGGCAATTGCGGCACTAGAAGAGTTTAGTGTATTAAGTAGTCGTCTTGGGAACTACATTAATTTAACATTAACTGCTAACACGACAGACGAAACAGCGAATAAATACCGTACTTTATTCGGAAATGCGTATGCTGCGTTAAACAGTGCGTATACAAAAGTCTACAAATTTATTGGAAGCGTGGAAACAGATATCACATCCGACGAAAATCTAAAAGACTACGAATTCTACTTTGCAGAAGCAAAACAACAATACAAACATCTATTATCAGATGAATTAGAAGATGTGATCGCGAAATTCTCTATCAGCGGTGGAGACGGTTGGGAACAACTTTTCGAAGCGATGACTTCAGGCGTTGAAGGCGAATTTAAAGGCGAAAAAGTAACGCTTAGCGAAATTCGTAATATGGCGTATGATGCTGATGCAGCGGTTCGTAAAGAAGCGTACGAAACAGAGTTGAAAATGTACGATACCATCAAAGAACCAATCGCATTTGCCTTAAACAATATTAAACAACAAGTATTAACAGAAACAAGCTTACGTGGATTCGAATCTCCACTAGCGCAAACATTAGAAGCATCTCGTATGTCTCGTAAAACATTGGATGCGCTTCTTGAAGCGATTCGCGAATATTTACCACAATTCCGCGCTTACTTAAAACATAAAGCAGCACTCTTAGGTCATGAAAATGGATTACCATTCTACGACTTATTTGCACCAATCGGAGAAAGCTCACGTCGTTTCACAATCGAAGAGTCTAAAGAATTCTTATTAGAAAACTTCAAAGGCTTCTCGGAAGATTTAGCCGAGATGACAAAAGAAGCTTACGAAAACAACTACATCGACTTCTTACCACGTAAAGGAAAAGTGGGAGGCGCGTTCTGTAGCAACCTGCCATTCATCAAACAATCACGTATCTTAACAAACTTCTCTGGTTCATTAAGCGACGTTGTAACAATTGCGCACGAATTAGGACATGCATACCACGGTTTACACATCGAAAACCACCGTGTATTAAACCAAGAGTACTCAATGCCTGTTGCTGAAACTGCGTCAACGTTCAATGAAAATATCGTGATGAATACAGTGATTAGACAAGCGAGCGATGCTGAAAAAGTAGCCTTACTTGAATCACAATTACAAGATACAACACAAATCATCGTGGACATCTACTCACGTTACTTATTCGAATCAGCAGTATTTGAAAACCGTGAAAAGAGCTTCATGTTCTCGAAAGATTTAGAAAAATTAATGTTGGATGCGCAAAAAGAAGCATACGGCGACGGATTAGATCCAGACGCAATGCATCCATATATGTGGGCTTGCAAACCGCACTACTACAGCAGCGGCTTAAGCTTCTACAACTTCCCATACGCATTCGGAGGATTGTTCTCTAAAGGTTTATATGCCATCTATCAAGAGCAACCTGAAGGATTCGTTGAGAAATATCAAGAGTTATTGCGTGCGACAACAGTAACTTCTGCGGAAGATACTGCGAAGGTGTTGGGTGTAGATGTAGAAGATAGCGCATTTTGGAAGAAAGCATTGGCGCAAGTTGCCGACAACATCGAGCAGTTCATTGCTTTAACTACGGTGAAATAAAAACAGAATATCTGACAGATTCATCCATCTTTTGATGGGATGGATAAACCTTCGAGCATCAGTTGGATGATTGAAAGAGTCATAGTGGGGTACCGGCTCGTGCCTGTAGTCACTCACCTTTGAAGCCTCAAAGAGGGAGTAAGGAATCAATTCCTAACTCCCTCTTATTCGTTTCAATACGATTTCCCACTATTCTTTCAATCCACTGATGCTCTTTTTGTTTATCCATAGTGCTCTACAATTGGAGCAGCCAGATATTCTGTTTATTTTTGTTAAAACAACTCACGTAAAAGACACTGGTGCTTCCAATGTACTTCGAGCCCTTTCGGAACTCTTCATAGCAATCATTATAGCTGTATCGGGCTGAGTCTTACGTCTCAGCTCCTATCGAGCCTCAAATTGACTCTAGGAAATAAATTTCCAGAGTCACTAATTCGCATCGATTACACTCGCTATGATGATTGCTATAGAATCCGAAGGACTCTTTCGTACTTTTATGGAGTTTGTTTTTGTTTTATTCCTGCGAGTTTGTAGGGCTTCGCAAGATATTTTTATGCTTTCCTTTTTTGATGGACTGCTGCGATGTTATCGGCAATGCTTAGGAAGGGAACGCATTGTCACTGAGAGTTACTTGAAGGGAGGAGAAGAGACCTCAATAGTGGTGGGGACTTCGTTAGAGGAAGGGGCCACGTTTTATTGCCGAATCCGAAGGGCTCTTTCATTCTTTTTAAGAATATTCTATCCTAGTTGTGAATTTCCATGATTTGTATGCTAGTAATAAAATCAATAAAGATTCTATTCTGTTTGACACTAATGATAAAAATATTTATAATAAGTATACTTATTATAAGGAGGAAGAATTATGGAATTTAGTTTTAGCTTAAAAATCCAAACAACTAAAGAAGAGGCTTGGGAGTACTATGCCAATATTGAAAAATGGTATACTTGGGAGGAAGATTTAAAAAATATTACTTTAAAAGGTAATTTTGAAACAGGTTCAAAAGGAATTATGGAGCTTGAAGGCATGCCTCCAATGGAATACGAACTTACTCATGTAAAAGTATTTGAAGAATTTTGGGATAAAACGGCTACTCCATTTGGGGATATACTTTTTGGACATCAAATTATCGATAATAATGATGGGAGTGTAATTATAAAACATTCTGTAAGCTTAGATAGTGAAGTTATCCAACACTTGGAATTTTTAAAACAAGTTTTTTCAGATGTTCCAGACTCTATCTTTATTCTAAAAAAATACTTAGAAAGTTAAGGTGATCTTTGATTGTTTACATCAAAATATAAGAATGATTCTGAGAAATCGACCGGTTTGCTATTTATGAGAGCCTATAATAAATGGCATTTTGTGATTAAACAAGAACTAAAAAAAATTAACCTAACACATCCTCAGTTTGTAGTCTTAGCTGCACTTGCTTATTTACTGCAAACTGAAAATGAGGTTACTCAAGTAATGATTTCTAAACTTTCGGGAATAGATGTTATGACGGTGTCTCAAATTTTAAGTTTGTTGGAAAAAAAGGATTTTGTAAAAAGACAAGAACATTCCAGAGATACTAGAGCAAAAGCCGTTATTTTGAATGAAAAAGCTGAATTAATATTAAAAGAAGCAGTACCTAAAATTGAACATATTGACGAAATGTTCTTTGGAAAATTAGGGAATGATGAGGATACTTTTAAGTATTATCTTGGAAGATTGAATGAGGAATAAAAAAACACCGGTTTAGCCGGTGTTTTTTTGTAAATGAAATATATAGGAATATCGTCTCCATTAAAGAGTTTTAAGCCTGTTTTCTTCGTTTGAAGAATTTGTAGATAAGGAATAACAATTGGTGAAATAAAGCAATTGCGAAGATACTTAAGAGGCCTTCATGATTTAGGAGGAATTCTTTTTTTGAAATATCAAAAGTTCCAACTAAGAAAGCAAGTAGCGTAGAGATGCTTAAAGCTATTGATTTTTTCCACTCAAGGAGGTTCGTGTTCTTAACTGCCATTTTAAAAAGTGGAAACAGATAAATTCCAGATAGCAAAATACAACCAACAAGCGATTGGAAATCAAATCGGAATATCCCGCCTTTTGGAGCTTCGCTAATGACATCCATGTATTTAGCCCAGATAAAAATAACTCCCCAAAGCAATCCGTATAAGCTATTCATTAAGATGAGTTTTTTGAAAGAAGAATTCATAATAAGCTCCTTTTGGTAATTGATTTTCTGTTAGTATAATTCAAATTTTTTATTTATCGATTAAAACTCGATTCTTTTAGGAATTTTTTAAACAGTTATAATTAGAGTTAAAAGTTTAAGATTGAAGATTTTCCTCACAAAGTGGTTGACAGAAGCAAGGTAGGGTAGTATATTGTAAAACGTAATAAATACGATTTAGAATATTTTTTGGGGGGAATTCAATGAAATTACTGAAGAAATCACTCTTTATTGGAAGTGCTAGTATCGCTTTATTAGGCGGATTTGTTTGGGTGAATCAACAAGGCGCTATGAAACAAGAAGAACCAGTTACAGAGGATACAACAAAAGAAGAAATCGATAAGGAAAAAATGGCCAAATACGAGAAAGCGGCTGAAGAAATTAAAAAGAATAAACCTAAAACTATCGTGGGTGAAGTTTTTACGAATGGATATCTTAAAAAACACGGAGATCACTATCATTTCGTCTATGGAGAAGTTCCAAAAGATGCTATTTTCGAGCATAAAAACGGGAAGACACCTTATCCATTGAATTCTACCGAGGACCATTATACTTTTGATTTCAAAGATGTTGTTGAGGAGAATGAGCTTGGTTATGTGGTGAGACACGGAGACCATTACCACTTTATTTATAAGAGTCAATTAAATCAAACCGCGCATTCGTTTTCTTCACCAGGTCTAGTTCAATCCAATTTTGGAGGAACAACCGGAGCATTCCTGTCAACACCTCCTTCAAGTTCTAGAGAGGAGAATCAAACACCTGACACCTCTTCAAGTGAAAAACAATTTCCAGGAATTCATTATCCTACGAGCGATGGATTTTTATTTGATGGAAATCATATTATCGGAAAAACAAGCAGATATTTATTAGTAGCTCATAATGGTAGTTTAAAAGATGTTCATGTCATTCCGTATGAGCAACTCGTAAATAGTCAATGGGAATATTTGATTCCTAAAGAAAACCTAGAAGAAGCCAGAGCGCGGTATTATGGTCGAAAGGTTGAGGAAGCACCCGAGACTAACGAACCAAATACTACGCAGGAACCGACTCCTTCTGAAAATACGACTCAGGAGAATAAAGCGGAAAAAGAGTTAGAGAGAAAAATCGAGGAAAAAATTGCTCGAATTATGAAAGAATATGGGGTTAAACGAGACCAAATTGTGGTTGATAAGGAAAAGAACTCCATTATTTATCCTCATGGAGATCATCATCATGCAGAACCGATTGATGAGAGTAAACCGTTTAGTGGCGGGCATTCTCATCATAATTATGAAACCTCTAAACCAGAAGATGGAGTAGCCAAAAAACGGAATAATAAAGTGTATACTGGTGCGGAATTAGAAGAAGCAATTGCACTGTTGAAAGCAAGCACCTTTAACAACCAGGCTTTTACTTTAGCCAATGGGCAAAAGCGTGTTTCATTCACATTTGCTCCGGGAATCGACGAGAAATTAGGAACGAATATGATTGTGAAACTCACGACTCCAGACGGTCATCAATTAGAGAAACTATCTGGTCGAGTGTTTGGGGACGGAGTTGGAAATATTGCGAACTTTGAACTTCTTAAATCGTATCTTCCAGGAGAAACATTTAAATATAGTATCACTTCAAAAGATTATCCAGAAGTTCATTATGAAGGGATATTCACAGTGACCGCATCTCTTGCTTATGAAATGGCTAGTCATACTGTTTTCTATCCGTTTTATGCCGGGGACACTCATCTCAGATTGAAACCACAGTATAAGATTCCGGGAGGAACAGAAGCATTGGTACGTGTCTTTGATGAATTCCACGGGACACCATATTTGGAAAATAATTATAAAGTAGGGGAAATTCAGTTGCCGATTCCTGAAGCCTATAAAGGAGTCACTTCTACTCCGGGGAATGTCATTCGTGTGACCTTTATGGCGAACCCTTACGAAGAAAATGAATCGTATTATGTGGTTGAAGTCCCTGTCTTAGATCCAAAACAAAAGACGGAAGAACCGGGAGTGCTCAAACAATTCCAAGAGCATGCGCAAAAAGACGCAGAAAATACGAAACCAACCACAGCAACTGCAGGGGAAAAGGAACAAGGAGAAAAAGAAAACCAACCAGAAGAGACGCCTCAGAGCACTTCAGAAGAACAAAAGGAAACAACGAAAGAAGAGAAACCTTCAGACTCAACTTCTAAGCCAAGCACTTCGCAATCCCAATCTGAAACTCCATCGACTCCAAAGCCTCATGAAAATGAAGGAAGTGAGCCAAGTTTAGATTCAGGAGAGAATGATGAGCCTGCAGTGGACCCTGTCCAAGAAAAACTTGCTAAGTTTGCAGCTGGTTATGGCGTAGGATTAGATAGTTTAGTCTTTAATATGGATGGCACAGCGGAATTGCGCTTGCCGGACGGTAGGTCCATTCCAATCAATATGGCAGATTTTACTAAATAAGAGGATATAAGAAAAAGACGGTAGAGATACCGTCTTTTTTGATGGAAGCAAAATATAAATGATATTGTTGCTTTTTTATTAAATCGTATTGCATCCGTTTCTTAAGAGGAGTACGATAAGAATATTAAGGTTAAAGGAGATGAAGTTATGTTTACGTTAACGAAGGAATTGACGAAACAATATAAAGAAAGTTTTCAAAGTAAGCCAGAGCGTATCGTGGCGCAAAATGCTGCGGTGAAGAATGGCTTGAAAGGTGCTAGTGAAACAGTCGCCTCTGTTGTGGAAAATCAGCCGGTGTATTCGATTGATTTGGAGCACGGAAAAGTAGCCAATCAAAAGGCTTCTGGTCGTTGCTGGATGTTTGCGGCGCTCAATACGTTCCGCCACAGACTTTTTAATAACTTCAAGCTCGAAGAATTTGAACTCTCACAAAGCTATACATTCTTCTGGGATAAATACGAAAAGGCCAATTATTTCCATGAAAATATTTTAAAAACAGCGGGCGAACCTGTGACAAGCCGCAATGTAGCCTTCCTTTTACAAACCCCTCAACAAGACGGTGGGCAATGGGATATGATCGTGTCTATCTTCAAGAAATATGGGGTTGTGCCAAAGAGTGTGATGCCGGAAAGTTTTTCAAGCTCGGCTTCAAGCGATTTGAACAAATACTTAAATAAAAAACTTCGACAAGATGCAAAAGTGCTCCGTGACTTAGTGGCAAGAGGTGCTAGCGAAGCGGAAATCAACGAAACGCGTAAACAATTAATGCAAGAAGTGTATGACTTACTTAGCGTGACTCTTGGAACTCCACCAGAAACATTCGATTTCGAATATCGTGATAAAGACAAGGAATTCCACCGTCACTTGAATTTGACACCACAAAGCTTCTTCGAGCAATTCGTGGGCTTAAACTTGGACGATTATGTGTCTATCATCAATTCACCGACAGCGGACAAACCATTCAACCGTTCCTACACTGTTGATATGCTTGGAAATGTCGTTGGCAACCAAGTGCGCTACTTGAACCTTGATATGGCAACCTTCAAAGAGTTAGCGATTCGCCAATTAGAACAAGGGGAATCTGTATGGTTCGGTTGCGATGTCGGTCAATCTTCAAACCGTGGTAACGGTCGTCTTGCGCTGAATAACTTTGACCTTAAAGGTTTAACGGGAATCGATTATTCACTCACAAAAGGCGAACGTCTTGAATATGGCGACAGCTTAATGACGCACGCGATGGTATTAACAGGGGTGAACCTTGTCGATGGCAAACCAAACCGCTGGAAAGTGGAAAACAGTTGGGGTGAAGAATCTGGGGTTGAAGGGTTCTGGATGATGAGCGATGCGTGGATGGATGAGTATACGTATCAGATTGTTATCAGAAAAGACTTGCTTACAAAAGAGCAACTCGACGCTTTCAACAGCGAACCAATTGTATTAGCACCATGGGATCCAATGGGGTCCTTAGCCTAATCTTGTAAAAAACAAAATAAGTCCTCTGGACATCTTCATAGTGGTGACAGTAAAGGCACCGGATTGAGCCGAAGTCTCAATTCCTAGCAAGCTTCAAACCGAGGGTAAGTGATGAATCACGAACCCTCGGTAATTCACATTGCTTGCATCTCTTTACTGTTCCCACTATAGAGTCCAGAGGATTTTTGTTTTTTAGTTTTAGGTAATAGAATCCGTGCTTCCTAGAGCCAAATCAATTGGTTGTGAAAAGTCGAGTTGTCTTTCACTTTTTATGGCTAGGGGTGCTGAATACAGCTTTCTAAAATTAACATATTTGTTAATTAACATATATGTTAATTTTGGAAATGTAGGCAATAAAAAAGGTGGGTAAAGGGCTGGGCCTTTATCCACCTTTTTAAATTTTAATGGCTATTCGCTGCGGAGCGATTCGACTGGGTCTTTCTTCGCTGCAATGCGTGAAGGGATGAGACCAGCTAAGACTGTAAGAACGATAGAAATGAGAATTAGGATAAGAGCGGCATCCCATGGTAATTGTGCAACGCCATCGACCTTGGTTGTTTGAGCAACAATCGCATTAATAGGGAAAGTCGCAAGGAGCGTAATCGCGATACCGAGTACTCCGGAAATAAATCCTTCGATAGCAGTTTCTGCGGTAAAAATGCGACGGATATCTTTCTTGGAAGCCCCCATTGCACGTAGGATTCCGATTTCTTTTGTACGTTCAAGAACCGAGATGTACGTGATAATCGCAATCATAATCGATGATACGATAAGCGAGATAGCTACGAAACCAACAAGTACGGTTGTAATCACGCCCACCATTGTTGTAATGGATGACATGATGGTTTGAATATCGTCGGAGTAGGCGAGCACTTTATCGTCTTCGCCGGCATCTTTTTTGGCCGTGTTATAGGCGTTGATGAAGTCCTTCAACTCTTGTTTTTGTTGGAACGAAGAGGTGTAGAACTCGATGGCAGCCGGTTTGGATTTGTCGATAACCCCCAATTTTGCCAAGTTTTCTTCGTAAGTGGCAGCCAAGTTGTCGTTGTATTGTTGGACGTATTGCGCTTGTTGTTCAGGCGTCATTTTTGCCAATTGAATTTTTTCTTCTTCGGTTAAATCAGCCGAATTGAATGGTTTTGGATCTTTGGCAAATTCTTTTCCAGTAAATACGTTGATGGTTGGATTGGCTTCTTGCTCCTTCACGATGTCACTATTTTGAATTTGCTCAGAAGTGTAATCGATAAGGGCGCTTGTATAGGCCACACCACCAGAAGGAGAGTTCACACTAGATCTTGTGCCTTCTTTTTGACGAAGAACACCGACGATTTTAAGCTCAAGGCCATTCTCGATTTGTGTCTTCATATACGATTTGTCGTCAATTTTATTAATCCATTGGTTGTTCTCCTTAACGAATCGGCTCGTGTTGACAACGGCTTTGAATGTTTTTCCGATGAAATCACTATATTGATATGTTTGAGAACCTAATTCATCTAGTTTTTTTGCATCGTTTAATTCGCTAGGATCTTTGATACGTAAACTATAGAGTAACAAATCACTAATTTCGTTATTCTCATCGGCAATCAGAACGATTTCTGATTTATCTGTTGGCAAACGTCCTTCCAAAACATCGTACTGACTTTCTAACATGTTCGTATCACTCGAAAGTTCACTCCAATAGTCAATATTATGCAAGTAGCCTTTCATTGTTTGGTTAGAAGTTTCGACTTCATCTGCAAGAGTGGAAGGAAGGATACTTTTTGGGCCGTTGGAAGTATCGCTTTCATAAATGTAAGGTTGTAAATTGTATTGATAACGAACATCTTTTGTAAGAGCTTCGACTTGAGAAGCATTCTCTTCCAAATATTTTTTAAAAGAAGCTAAATCATTTTTACCAATTTGTTTTTTTAATAATTTTGTAAGGACAGTATTAACGCCAAGCTCATTATTGTCTTTATAAGGCTTTTCGCTTAAGTCCGGAGAGGTCGCTAGCAGATTACTTTGGTTCTGCTCGCTAATCGTCAGCGGAAGAGAGACGAGGGTATCTTCTTGCACCTTCTTCACGTAGTCGCTCACCCCATTCGAGAGCGCTAGGATAAGGGCAATCCCGATAATCCCGATGGAACCAGCAAAGGCAGTCAGGAAGGTACGGCCTTTCTTCGTCAATAAGTTATTAAACGAAAGAGCAAGAGCCGTCATAAAGTTCATTTTCGTCTTCGTGAACTGAATGTCGCCTTGTGTTTTCTCTTCTGTTGGTTCGTATGGATTCGAATCGCTCAAGATGTTTCCATCTAATACTTGTACGATACGTGTGGAGTAGGTCTTTGCAAGTTCTGGGTTATGCGTCACCATGATAACCAGACGTTCCTTGGCGATGTCTTTTAATAACTCCATGATTTGAACTGAAGTCTCGGAATCGAGCGCTCCTGTAGGTTCGTCAGCTAAAACGACTTTTGGATTATTCACAAGGGCACGCGCAATCGCGATTCGTTGCATTTGTCCCCCAGACATCTGACTTGGTTTCTTATATAAATGGTCTTTTAGGCCAACTCGTTCGAGCGCTTCGATGGCACGTTTTTTGCGTTCAGCTTTTGAAACACCAGAGAGCGTCATCGCAATCTCGACGTTAGAGAGTGCCGTTTGGTGGCCGATGAGATTATACGATTGGAAAACAAATCCGATCGTGTGGTTTCTGTAACTATCCCAATCGCGGTCTTTAAATTGCTTTGTTGATTTTCCTTGGATGAGTAAATCACCAGACGTGTATTGGTCGAGTCCACCGATGATATTTAATAGGGTGGTTTTCCCAGAACCCGATTGCCCGAGAATGGAGATAAACTCATTTTCACGAAAGCGAATCGAGATATCCTTCAACGCGTGAAACTCTTGATTAGCTGTATGATAAACTTTTGAAATATGTTGTAACTGTAGCATCATTTAGCTCCTTTCATAGTTGGGTTAAGTGTACCACAGATGAAGGGGCATAACCTAGGACTCTGGTCGGAAATTTAAATTTTTGAGTATTGAAACTATTATTAAAATCTGTATAATAGGAATACAACATAAAAAAAGGAGTTCAACGAATGACAATTGATAAAGTAGCTCTTATGGAGCAAGCAAAAGAAGTATTAAAAAATGCCTACTGTCCTTATTCAAAATTTCCTGTAGGTGCGGCTGTTTTATACAAGGATGGTCGTGTGATTACAGGAGCGAATGTGGAGAATGTATCGTTTGGTGTGACAAACTGTGCCGAACGTAGTGCTATTTTTTATGGAGCTTCGCAAGGCTACCGCCAAGGAGATATTGCAGCCATTGCAGTTGCAGGAAAGACAGAAGGCTTCTTACCTCCTTGTAATATTTGCCGTCAAGTCATGGTTGAATTCTGTGGACCAGAAACTCCAGTATTTCTATTGAATGGAAAAGGAGATATCCTTGAATTAAAATTAGAGGAGTTAGTTCCTTACTCATTCACAACATTGAATATGTAATCAAAAAGGCTTTAGAACATTGTTCTAAAGCCTTTTTATGATTCTGGTTGGCTGTATTGGCAACAGATTTGATACTCTGGATACGAAGAAAATTGTAAGGAGAGATACGATTGAACAAACTGAAATCTCTCCAGAGCAATATTTCGCTCATCTTCATTTTTAGAATGTTCCAAGAGGTATGCAACCCAACGTAGAAATAGCTGGGGAGAGGTATCTTGCAGAATTTCTAGTAGCTCTTCTTGATAGGGGAAGTTTTCTTGTCCCATGTGTTGGTTTAAAGTATGAATAGAGATCCAATCTTTTGAATCATAAGAAATCTCTTCGGTAGTTTCCTGTAATTGGTCTAGAAAAGAGGAAAAGTTCTCCGCTAAGGTGAGCCATTGATCCATTTCCGTATCCACTAAACGAATACTTGGTTCTGAATGGGGTCCTTTTTGGACATCAAAGCAATAATATACAGGGCCATCTTGGAAGAAGACAATCAAATACTCAGGTAGAGAAGTCTGCTTACTTTGCCATTCTTCGCAAAGAATACTAGGGAACAAATCACCCGAAGTAAAGCCGCAAATTCCATTACACAAAGCATAATCAATCCCAAATCGAGTAGGATCGCTTGTATAAATTTTAGTTTTTTTGAAGTATCCTGCTCCATTTTTGAGAATAAAATCGATATACGCTTTAGGAATAGGCAAAGGATACTCTTCAGGGATATCCTGTTGGATGGGGGATAAAAAGTGGTTTTGAATCATAAATCTCCTTCAGGCTGTTCATTTTGACTAGAGAAGGATGTACACAGCCTTATAATCTGATATAATATACTTATCTTCTATTTTACACGTATTTTTGAAAATATGGTATAATAGGGGTACTTAAATTAAAGGAGCGTGACAATATGTCAGTACTATATACTATATTAGGAATTGTCGTTGTGCTAGTTATTTGGGGCGTTTTTGCTTACAACAGCCTTGTACAACAAAAAAACTGGGTGAAGGAAGCATGGGCACAAATCGATGTTCAATTGCAACGTCGTAATGACTTAATTCCAAACCTTGTTGAAACGGTTAAAGGATATGCAAAACACGAACAAGAAACATTATCTCAAGTAATTGCGATGAGAAACCAAATCGCTGGGATGGGAAATGACGTTTCACCACAAGAAAAAATGGATGCATCTAACCAATTATCAGGTGCTTTAAAAACTGTTTTTGCTTTGGCTGAAAGCTATCCAGATTTAAAAGCCAACACTAATTTCTTAAACTTACAAGAAGAATTGACAAATACAGAAAACAAAATTTCTTATTCTCGCCAATTGTACAATTCAAGTGTTGCGAAATACAATATTACTGTTGAATCTATTCCAACAAACATTGTTGCTGGATTTGGTGGATTTACAAAAGAAGAATTGTTAGAAACTCCAGTAGAAGCTCGTAAAGTTCCTGAAGTTAAATTCTAATCAATAGTTAATCTGAAGGAAGGAGTACTGATATGTTACATCAGCAAATTGCTTCTAATAAAAGAAGAACAATTGTTGTGATTGCTTTATATATGGTGCTCTTCATCGCGGTAGGAATCGGTATTGGGTATTTTACATTAAATAATGCAACAGCTGGAGTAATCCTTGCTGTAGTGATTGGTGGAATTTATTCATTGATGATGATTTCGAATGCGACAAATGTAGTGATGCAGTTAAATCATGCCCGAGAAATCACGGATAAGAATCAAGCGCCAATGTTATGGAATATTGTGACAGATATGTCGATGGTTGCTCAAGTTCCAATGCCCCGAGTGTTTATTATTCAAGATGAATCTCCGAATGCTTTTGCAACAGGAAGTTCGCCTCAAACCGCTGCAGTAGCAGTGACAACAGGGTTACTTGAACGATTAAATCGTGAGGAATTGGAAGGCGTTATTGCTCATGAATTTGGGCATATTCGCAACTATGATGTTCGTTTACAAACCATCGCTATTGCGCTTGGAGCAGTCATCGCATTACTGGTTCAATTCGGTAGTCGAATGATGTTCTGGGGTGGCGGAAGAAGAAGTAGTGATAATGATGATGAAGACGGAGCCAATGCAATTTTTATGGTAATTGGTCTAGTCGCAATGATTCTTGGACCTTTTATGTCGACGATTTTACAACTCGCATTATCCAGAAACCGTGAATATTTAGCGGATGCAACAGCAGTCGAATTTACAAGAAATCCTTATGGGCTTATTTCTGCCCTAAGAAAGATTTCTGAAGCGCCACCAATGACGGAAGCGAATAAACAAAGTGCAACATTATACATTTCGAATCCGTTTGGAGAAAGTGGAGATTCTCTTTTTGCAACCCACCCTTCAACGGAAAACCGTATTAAACGTTTAGAAAAAATGTAGAAATTAGACTGGGGGCTTCCTCAGTCTTTTTGTTTTCAGAAAGTGGAACTTTTTAGCGATAAGGAAAGAGGTTAGGTTGATGTCATTCATTAGAAAAAATGTACTACTGGAAGAGGGGACGTTCTTTTATTATCTACATGAAGAAAGCCTCTTTCACGAAGAATCTTATAAGGAATTATGTAGGTATATTGAAGGGTTGGAATCTATTTCGTTAGAGGATTTTAAAGACCTGGTATTTCTTCATCACCAAGTGATTCGTCATTTAGTGTATCATTTTGATCCTGTGGATATTGTTGAATTAAAGAACTTTCCAACAGATTATTGGGAAGTGATTGAAAGAATAGACATTGCGGTGAAAAGAATCACTCAGAAAGTCAAATGCTAAGAATGGACACTCCAAAAGAAGGTAAGAAAGAGAGTTGAAGAAATCGCTCCAACTCCTTTTGTGTATAGAGGGTGGAAATTT
The DNA here is from genome assembly GCF_001073445.1 of Granulicatella sp. 572.rep1_STHE. Classification (NCBI taxonomy): domain Bacteria; kingdom Bacillati; phylum Bacillota; class Bacilli; order Lactobacillales; family Carnobacteriaceae; genus Granulicatella; species Granulicatella sp. 572.rep1_STHE. The sequence goes on from NZ_JVBO01000046.1 coordinate 18,778, forward strand.
TACTTTAGAATATTGCTAAATTGTTACAAAAGAAAACGGTTCAATTGTAAAATGTAATCTAATTTATATGTTTTATAGTTTGAAAATCATTTATAATGGAGATTATAAAACTTAGGAGGTGGGAGTCTGTGGCAAAACAATTGTATATCCATTATGATAGCGTATCGAACCATGTGTTGGCTAAATCGATCGCGTTCCATTTGTCTGCCTTACCACAGTCTGAAATTCCTCAAAATATCCTCCTTTTGAATGGGAAATCTAGTCTTGCCACTCATGATGCTTATACTGGATTTATGTGGATTAAAGGACGCAAAAATGTGTTGGAATATCTTCAAGGTGTAGCAGAAGGGAAAGAAACTCCATCAAACTGGGTTGATTTTGACTCTATTGAATTCGTTCATCAACTCACGCCGCAAGAGATTGCTGATTTACTCTATATCTCTCATGCGAAAACACATTTACACTCACCATTTTTCTATAAATTACAAAATAATTTTATTTACCTATGTTTGGATAATGAATATTCTAAAGTGTATTATCGAAAAATCGAACAGTTTTTACCGCTCTTATCAAGACAAGTACAAATTGAGATGACGGATATTTTAAATCAATCACCGAAGTTTTTCTTCTTTGGTTCTGAAAAAGAAGCAGAAGCGATTTCGATTGAAGCTTTAAAAGAAATGATGCCTCTTTACCGCGAAGGAATCAGTTTGGCATTTGATCAAGTGAATAAGCAAGAGGATGTTTATGAAATACCGATTTTCTTGACGGAAGATCGTTACCATTACGCGAATAAAGCAGTGACGCAAAATGTACGCATTGGACAATTAACATATAACGAAACGTATCAAAATTGGAAAATTTCGGCAAAATTACCAATGACGGATGCCATTTAAAACACTTTTCAAAGAGAATCTTTGGAAGGTGTTTTTTGTTGGTTTTGTCTGAACTTGTAAGGCTTCCGCCGTTTTGTTATACTGTAACGTGCAAGGTTATTATCTAAAATAACAGACATGGACCACATAGATTGGTCGTTCGCTGGAAGCGAATAGTTTGGAGGATTCATATGAAAGTTGTTGTCATTTATGGCGGAAAAAGTGCCGAGCATGATATTTCAATCTTAACGGCAGGATCAATTATTAAAGAGATTTATTTTGAATATTACGATGTACAACCCGTGTATATTACAAAAGAAGGAACTTGGTTAAAAGGGGAAGCATTAAAAGCTCCGGTTGCTTTTGATCAAGCGCTTCGTTTAACAGAAGGGCTGGAAGCTCGTTTTGCAACAGTTGAAGGAGAAGTATCCACAGGAATTCGCATTCAACCAAGTGATATTGCTGGACCAGATACAGTCGTTTTTCCAATTTTACATGGACCAAACGGAGAAGATGGGACCATTCAAGGACTCTTTGAAATTCTAGATTTACCTTATGTGGGATGTGGCGTTTTAGCAAGTGCCAATGGAATGGATAAAATTGCTAGTAAGCACCTCTTCCAACAAGCAGGGATTCCACAAGTGCCATTTGTTCCTTTTGTGAAGGCAGATTTCAAAAAATCTCCTGAAGCGATTTACAATCGTATTGAAGGGACGCTGCGTTACCCAGTGTTTGTGAAGCCTGCTAATATGGGCTCAAGTGTAGGAATTTCAAAAGCAACGAACCGTGAAGAATTAACCACTGCGATTGAGGAAGCCCTCAAATACGACCGCCGTATTGTTGTAGAGCAAGGAATTGATGCCCGCGAAGTCGAAGTGGCGGTTCTTGGAAACGATGAAGTGAATACTTCAGTTGTTGGAGAAGTGGTCAAACAAGCAGGATTCTACGATTACAACGAAAAATACATCAACAATACAACAACACTTCAAATTCCAGCGGCAATTCCTGAGGAAGTTTCCGCAAAAATTCGTGAGTATGCCGAAACGGCCTTCCGTGCGATTGATGGTAGTGGATTAACACGTTGTGATTTCTTCCTTACTGAAACACAAGAAGTTTTCATTAATGAAGTGAACACAATGCCTGGATTCACACAATTTAGTATGTATCCGAAATTATGGGAAGCAATGGGGATTTCTTATAAAGATTTAGTGGAAGAATTGATTCGTTTAGCCCTTAAACGCTATAACGATCGCCACGCAGAGTAAGGAGAAGAACGATGAGTATTGGAACAGTTGCCGAAATCACAAAAGCAGTTGGCGCGATTGATTATCAATCGGCACATCGATTCGAAACGATTGAGTCAGTAGCCTTTGATACACGAAAATTAGGACCAAACAGTCTTTTCGTGCCACTTCAAGGGCAAACGGACGGACATGATTATATAGAACAAGCGATTCAAGCAGGCGCAACAGCAGTGTTATGGGGAAGAAAAGATCTTACACCACCAGAAGGCATTTGCGCAATCTGGGTAGATGATCCACTTGAAGCGTTTCAAAAATTAGCGAAATGGTACTTAGAAAAAGTATCTCCTCGTGTCGTTGGGATTACAGGAAGTTCTGGGAAGACAACGACAAAAGATATGACAGCAGCTGCTCTTGGCGCACGCTACCGTGTCTATAAAACACAAGGAAACTTCAATAACGATATCGGCTTACCACAAACGATTTTAGATATGCCGGAATCGACTGAAGCACTTGTCTTAGAGATGGGAATGAGTGATTTCCACGAAATCGAGTTCTTATCAAAATTAGCACGCCCAGAAGTTGTTGCGATTACGCTCATCGGTGAATCGCATATGGAACAATTGGGAAGCAAGGAAGGCATTGCCAAAGCAAAACTTGAAATCCTTTCTGGACTACAAGAAAATGGAACCTTTATTTATCCATCGCATGAAGACTTAATTACAGCAGGCATTGCACAAGCTGAAAAACCAGCAAACTTCAAAATCGTTACAGTCGGCGAAGGAAGCAAGGAACTCTCAGCTGAAAATATCGAACTTTATTCAGACCACACAGCGTTTGAATTGGTGACACCAACAGAAACCGTGGCGGTCACTTTACCAGTCCTTGGCGCGTATAATGTTTCAAATGCGCTACTTGCGATTGAAATTGCACGCACATTAGAGGTACCACTCTCAGATATCGTGTCTGCCTTAGCGAACTTCGAATTGACGAAGAACCGTACGCAATGGGTGAAAGGCCAAAACGGAGTAGCCATCTTAAACGATGCATACAACGCCAGCCCAATCGCGATGAAATCCGTCATCAAATCATTCGTTTCAGTGGACGCAACAGGTCGTCGCGTCCTCGTCCTTGGAGATATCCGCGAACTTGGGGAACATTCGAAAGAATTGCACGCGAGCATTTCAGAAGTCATTTCTCCAAACGAAGTCGCACTTGTGTACTTGTACGGCGAAGAAATGGAAGCACTCTATGATGCGTTGAAAGACCAGTTCGATTCAGCAGCCCTTCACCATTACATGGACAAAGAAGCTTTGATTGCTGACTTGAAAGCCGAACTTAAAGAAGGCGACCAAGTCCTTATCAAATCAAGCAACGGCACAGGCTTACTAGCAGTTGTCGATGCCTTAAAAGCAGAATAACAAATATAAAGGAAAGCGAGAGACGCACAACGTCCCTCGCTTTTTTCGTCCCCTCGCTGAGAACTATCTATTATAATGTGTTCCCATTTCTCAACCGCACCACGAGCAGCAAACTCACCGCCTCCTGCGTTATATTTTGAAACTGCTATTTCATTTAATTGAAGCTGATTCCGAAGAATCTAGCGGATTCAATAGTAGCAGTAATGGGGAATCGCATTAAATGCGAATTAGCTGGAGTTTGAAATTTATTTCAACCTCCAGCTTTGAGGCTTTAAAGGTGAGAGACGAAAGGCTCGAACCGTTGCCCCATTACAGCCATTATAAAAAATCCGCAAGGATTTAGAGGAATCAGCCCTCAGTCAAAAAACTGTCATAAAAGCAATTTCAAAGAGTAAAAGCAGAAATCGTCGGCCTGTATTCTTTGCATTCTCTCTGGATGCGTGCTATACTATTCGCTGAGTTGAGAAATGTACACACATTTATAATAGATAGTTTGAAATTTAAACGATTGTAGAAGTCTGGTGCTCTTACGAAAAGCTCCAGACTTTTGTTATGAAGGGAAATCCCTCGTGTGCTTCTCACCGAAGTATCCAAGGAGGAAAATATGAAATTTAATGAATTAGGATTGGATTCTGCCTTACTAGAATCTATCGAAAAAATGGGGTTTGAAGAAGCAACTCCCATTCAAGCTCAAACCATTCCAAAAGCATTGCAAGGCTTAGATGTGATTGGGCAAGCGCAAACAGGGACTGGGAAAACGGCTTCATTTGGGTTGCCAATGCTTCAAAAAATCGACCCAAGTAAAAAAGGCGTACAAGGACTTGTCATCGCACCAACTCGTGAACTTGCGATTCAAACACAAGAAGAATTGTTCCGTCTCGGACGTGACAAAAAAGTTCGTGTACAAGCCGTTTACGGTGGAGCGGACATTAACCGTCAAATTCGCCAATTAAAAGAAAATCCACAAATCGTTGTGGGAACTCCAGGTCGCCTGTTAGACCACATTTCACGCCGTACATTGAAACTGGCGACAGTGGAAACACTTGTCTTAGACGAAGCGGATGAAATGTTAAACATGGGATTCTTGGAAGATATCGAATCGATTATCAAACAAGTTCCAGAAAACCGCCAAACGCTTTTATTCTCTGCGACAATGCCAGATGATATTAAACGTATCGGTGTTCAATTTATGAAAGATCCAGAGCATGTTCGTATCAAATCCAATGAGATGACGGCGACATTAATCGATCAATATTTCGTAAAATGTAAAGACTACGAGAAATTCGACATTATGACACGTTTATTAGACGTTCAAACGCCTGAATTAACCATCGTATTCGGACGTACAAAACGTCGTGTAGACGAATTAGCACGCGGACTTGAAATGCGTGGCTACCGTGCAGAAGGAATCCACGGGGACTTAAGCCAACAAAAACGTATGAGCGTTCTTCGTGATTTCAAAAACAACCATTTAGACATCTTAGTCGCTACAGACGTGGCAGCTCGTGGACTAGATATCTCAGGCGTAACGCACGTATATAACTACGATATCCCACAAGACCCAGAAAGCTATGTACACCGTATCGGACGTACAGGCCGTGCTGGTCAAGAAGGAATGTCTGTAACATTCGTGACACCAAACGAAATGGATTACTTACGTGTGATTGAAGAATTAACGCGTAAACGTATGACAAGCCTTCGTCCACCAACGCAAACAGAAGCCTTGGAAGGACAAACAAAAACAGCCATCGAGTCTATCGACGAAATGATGAAGACTGTGGAACCAAGACGTTTCAAAGAAGCGGTGTCTTACTTATTAGACGAGTATGAACCAGAAGAATTGGCAGCTCTATTACTTAAGAGCATGATTAAAGACCCCACTGAAATTCCAGTAAAAATCACGCCAGAACGTCCATTGCCTAGCCGCAAACGTGGCAACAGCCGTGGAAACTACAACCGTAGCGACCGTAAAGACAACCGCGGACGTAACGGAAAAGGAAGCTTCAAGCGCAAAGAAGACCGTCGTGGCCGTGGCTTAGAAGACGAATATACACGCGGATATAAAGGGAAAGATTCTCGCCGCCGTAACAACAAAAAGAAATCTGACAAAGGATTTACAATCCGTCAGAAATAATGACTGAGAGCAGACTAGTAAAACGCTAGTCTGTTTTTTAAGAATCTCATATTGACAGTATCGGCTATAAAACGGTAATATAAGTAAAAAACATGTGAGGTAGAAGTAAATGGGTGCTCGAATGAAAAAAACGCTTTGGGTTCTATTCTTTTTTGTAGCGTATATTGTCATATACGGGGGAATTGGATTTGTGTTCGAACTGAATTCAATGAAATTAGGTCGTCAAGCGGATATGTGGGAGTTAATTGTGACGATTATTTGCGTTGGCATTTTGGTATTTTGTATGTACAAAGTACACACAAAATTATTTAAGCCAACAGTAAAAAGAAAGATTCAACTGATGGATTTATTTTTTGTTTTTGTAACGTATATTACTCTCAGATTTTCTAGCTATTTGATTTATAATTTGTGGAGTTCAATGGCATACGGTACAGGTCGATCAAAACTAGTTGATTTTTTCTTTAGGGCAGGTCTACCACTTACAACAGATAAATATATTTTTGCTTTAGAGGCACTAAGAATAGTGGTTATTGCACCTTTTGTAGAAGAATTTCTTTTTAGAGGATTTCTGAATAATTTGCTTCGAGGAAAAGTGAATACTTTTGTTAGAATGTCCATCGTATCAATTCTATTTGCAGCTATTCATTTTCCGCATTATATCCATAATTGGATACAGTTTTTAGCTTATCTTATTATCTCTATTGTTCTTTTTCTTGTTTACGAACGAAGAAGAAGTTTGTTCGACGCAATTTTATTACACAGCCTTTTTAATGGACTTCTTGTAATCTTGTTCATCGAAATACCGAGACGCTTCTTTTAGAAGATTAGTTAGTGACTTCTTATTAGGAGTCACTTTTTTTGTGGAAATTTTTTTGATTTTAGGTTCATTTTAGTTTTAAGGAGTACTCTCTTATTAAGGAAAACGTCAAGAACAAGCGATTTTCTTTAAATAGAACTGTGTTTTGATACAATAAGGAAAAGAGGGAACCAATCATGACTGTTTTAACTAAAATCAGACCAAAAGAACCATTAAAAACTTTAAAGTGGATTGACATCCTCATCGTGACGATTATCATGTTTGGGGAGTTTGTTATCCGATCTACGCAACAATTTCTACAGAGTTTACAGCCGGTAACGGAAGTGGCCCAGCAGTATACGGAGACGACATCGTCCTATAGCGACGGGGCAGCGTATTCGAGTAACTTTACCTTACAGGTGAGTTTACTAGCGATTGCACTCTTATACTTAGTCATTCGTCATTACGACTTCAAGCAATTGAAGGTCCGTTTTCACTGGTCCGTACTTATCTGGGTACCGTTGTTATTCACGATTGTCGGACTGTTTGGCGACGTTGTAACAACGCTGAGCGGCGAATACAACTACTTCGACCCAGCGCTCGTTCCGTTCATGAACCCACAGGAAATCATCAATAAGTTCTTAGCGTTATCTCCAATGGCCATCGCTTATGGGCTATTAAATGGATTCTATGAAGAGTTCTTCTTCCTTGGATTAATGACATCGGTGAAGGAAGAGCATCAGTGGAAGGCTTTAGCATTCTCAACACTAGTTCGTTTTTCATTCCACACTTATCAAGGCATGCTTTGGGCACTCATTATCGGTGTAGTGTACGGATTGTTCTACTACTTCATGTGCAAGAAAGTGGTCAAAAACTTATTACCATTCTTCCTTATGCACGCATTGGCAGACATGTTTGGTTCAACCTTCATCTACTTGCTCATCGCGTGGGCATACTAACATTATACAAAGCGCATCCTGGACAGGGTGCGTTTTTTCTTGTTGAAAAGCTGCAATTACCATATATGGTAATTGCGTGTTGGAGTGGAGTAAAAACATTGTAAAACCAAGCTTCTTTCTTATGTGTGAGAGGGAGGGTTATGGTATGATAGCGCTAGTGATATCAGTAAAAGCGAGGAGACTTTCAGATGTATTATGTAAAAAATCAACGTAATGGACAAGAAATCTACGATGCAACGACAAACTTAGCCATCGAATATTTCTTATTAAATGAGAAGAAACTCGATGAACCGATTTTGTTATTTTATGTTAACGAAAATGCAATTATCATCGGGAAAAACCAAAATACCATCGAAGAAATCAATCAAGATGGTGTTGATAAACTTGGCGTACAAGTCGTTCGTCGTTTCTCAGGTGGTGGAGCCGTATATCACGATATGGGAAATATCTGCTTCTGCTTCATTACAGAAGATGACGGTGATAGCTTCCGTGATTTCGGAAAATTCACAGAACCAGTGATTGAAGCACTCCATAAAATGGGAGCAACAGGGGCAGAGTTACAAGGACGTAACGACCTTCTCATCGACGGCAAGAAATTCTCTGGAAATGCGATGTACTCAAACAATGGCCGTTTAACAGCGCACGGAACCTTAATGCTAGATCTAGATGTGAGCATTTTGCCACAAATCTTACGTCCAAAACAAGAGAAAATTGCTTCAAAAGGAATCAAGTCGGTTCGTTCACGCGTGACAAATATCAAACCGTACTTAGCGCCTGAATATCAAGACTTAGACATCTTACAATTCCGCGAAGTGCTCTTGAAAAACATCTTCAATGTGGAAGATACATCAATGATTAAAGAGTATGTTCTAACGGATGAAGACTGGGTGCGTGTAGAAGAATTACGCAGCAAGTACTTCAACAACCCAGATTGGAACTACGGAAAAAATCCAAAATTCGAATTCAAACAATCAAAACGTACACCAGCCGGACAAATCGAGTTCAGCTTGAACGTTGAAAAGAATGCCATCAAAGACATTAAGATTAACGGAGACTTCTTCGGTCTTGGTGAAATCAGCGATGTAGAAAAAGCGCTAGTAGGAGTTGGATACAACCGCGAAGACTTAACAACAGCTTTCGAAGCCATCGATATCCGCCGTTACTTCGGTAATGTGACAGTGGACATCCTAGTGAACCTATTACTAGGGGTAGAAGAATAAAATATAAATTGGCTACAGCGGCCGAAGAAGTGGAACCTAGCAGTAATGCTGGGTTCTTTTTTATGAAAAGAATAGTCAATTAAAATCCTACAGTATATAATGAAGTAATAATGACTATTATTTAATTTTTTCGGGAGGATTGTCAATGAAGGCAGTTCATAAACTAGGAATCGTTCTACTCGGACTTTGTCTCTTAGCTGGATGTTTCTTCAAACCACAAATCACGAAGGAGCAACAAAATAATGTGGCCACTCGAATTGTTAGGAACTACGATGTTCAGGAGATTGAGTTTATTAGTTTTACAAAAAATGAGAGCACGGGAAGTTATATTTTGAACGTAAAAATTAATAATGATGAGAATAAAGAAACTTCGATGCTAATTAGCGATATAAAATTTCTGGAACAACCAGATGGAGATTTGTTACTTGGGCCAATTGAGGAGTTTCAGGATATAAAACGAGCAGAACAAATAACTGGTAAGATTGATTTATCAAAAATCAAGATAAAGTGCATCGGGGAAAAGTAGGAATTCGTATGAAGAAAAAAGCAGCAATAATCGGTAGTGCGCTATTATTACTGACAGTCGGTGGAGTGACAGCCCTCAACGTGATTGCTCCAAGTTGGAGAGACAATACCATTTTTGCGACAGCAAGAGACAAGCAGTTGGCGTGGCTGAAAGAGCATGAAAAACAAATCTTAGCCTGGGTCAAAAATCATTATCCACAAGTGAATACTATTCAATTTGACTGGAATTCGGTAAAGGTAAGAGCAGTAAGTAATAGTGTGATGAATGTTGGGTATAATTTATCTGTCAAAGGTACTGTAAATGAAATTCCTGAAACGGTAATTTTAGTGGATTTCTTAATGGAGAAAAAAGAGGATGTACCTAATATGTCTCAAATCGGAATGAACCACTCACCGAGAATAAAAAAGGACGGAGTATTATACGAATACGAGTGATATCTAAAAAGATTGGAGTTTAGGTATGAAAAAGAAAACAGTGATTACAGCCAGCACTCTGCTGTTACTTACAGTAGGTGGCGTAACAGCGCTTAATGTGATCAATCCAAGTTGGAGAGAGAATACTATCTTTGCGACAGCAAGAGATAAGCAGTTGGCGTGGCTGAAAGAGCACGAAAAACAAATCGTAGCATGGATTCACTCGAAATATCCGAAGGTAGAAACAGTGCAGTTTGACTGGAATACATTAGAAGTTGGCCCCGTGAGTAATGGTGTAATGAATGTTGGATATAATTTATCGGTTAAAGGTACGTTTAACGATATTCCAGAAACCATTATTTTTGTAGATTTTCTAATGGAAACAGCTGATAGTATTCCAAATATGTCGCAGATTCGAATGAATCAACCACCAAGTATCAAAAAGGCTGATGGTGGAGTGTATTATTTTGAGTAGCCTCCAAAAAAGATGGGAGTACGGATATGAAAAAGAAATTTGTAATTATCGGTAGTACGCTTTTAGTCTTGGCGTTAGGTGGAGTGACAGCCTTGAATGTAACGAATCCGGACTGGAAAGCAAACACTATTTTTGCAACGGCAAGAGACAAGCAGCTAGCGTGGCTGAAAGAGCATGAAAAAGAAATCGTGGCATGGATTCAATCTCGGCATCCTAAAATTACCACTGTGAACTTTGACTGGAACACATACCGAGTGGGTGCCATTAGTAATGGTGTTCAAACCGTTGGATATAATTTATCGGTAAAAGGAACGTTTAACGATAATCCAGATACTGCTTTATTTATAGATTTTTCTTTAGAAACAAAAGATAGTATACCGGAGATGGTAAATATTCGAATGAATCAACCGCCTAGAATAAGGAAAGGGAATGGTTTTTACATTTTTGACTGACTTCATTGAAATTGGGAGTGTGGGAATAGTATGAAAAAGAAAACAGTAATTACAGCTAGTACTCTGCTGCTACTGACAGTCGGTGGCGTTACAGCGCTCAACGTGATTGCTCCAAGTTGGAGAGAGAACACGATTTTTGCGACGGCAAGAGACAAGCAGATGGCGTGGTTGAAAGAGCATGAAAAACAAATCGTAGCATGGATTCACTCAAGATATCCAAAGGTAGAAAAAGTACAGTTTGATTGGAAAAGTCTAGAAGTCGGCCCCGTGAGCAATGGTGTAATGAATGTTGGATATAATTTGTCAGTTGAAGGAACGTTTAATGATATTCCAGAAACAGTAATATGGGTAGATTTCTTGCTGGAAAAAGCAGACAGCATTCCTGACTTGTCCAAAATAAGAATGAATCATCCGCCTAGAATTCATAAGGGTAACTTATTGGATATTTATGAGTAAATACTAGAAAAGTAGGGATGTTATGAAAAGAAAATTTGTAATTATCGGTAGTACGCTTTTAGTCTTGGCGTTAGGTGGAGTGACAGCCTTGAATGTAACGAATCCGGACTGGAAAGCAAACACTATTTTTGCGACGGCGAGAGACAAGCACTTGGCATGGCTGAAAGAGCATGAAAAACAAATCGTGGCATGGATTCAATCTAGGCATCCTAAAATTACCACTGTGAACTTCGACTGGAACACATATCGAGTAGGAGCTATTAGTAATGGTGTTCAAACTGTTGGGTATAATTTATCCGTAAAAGGAACTTTTAACGATAATCCAGATACTGCTTTATTAATAGATTTTTCTTTAGAAATAAAAGATAGTATCCCGGAGATGGTAAATATTCGAATGAATCAACCGCCTAGAATAAAGAAAGGGAATGGTTTTTACATTTTTGACTGACTTCATTGAATTTGGGAGTGTGGGAAGAGTATGAAAAAGAAAACAGCAATTACAGTTAGCGCCCTCCTGTTACTGACAGTAGGTGGCGTCTCAGCGCTTAACGTGATCAATCCAAGTTGGAGAGAGAATACTATCTTTGCGACGGCAAGAGACAAGCAATTAGCGTGGTTGAAAGAACATGAAGAAGAGATTGTGAAATGGATTCATTCAGCATATCCAAAAGTGGAATCCGTGCAATTTGATTGGAATACTTTAAAAGTGAGGCCCGTTAGCAATGGTGTTTCAATAATCGGGTATAATTTGTTGGTTAAAGGTACGTTTAACGATATTCCAGAAACCATTATTTTTGTAGATTTTCTAATGGAAACAGCTGATAGTATTCCAAATATGTCGCAGATTCGAATGAATCAACCACCAAGTATCAAAAAGGCTGATGGTGGAGTGTATTATTTTGAGTAGCCTCCAAAAAAGATGGGAGTACGGATATGAAAAAGAAAGCAGTAATTATCGGTAGCACGATTTTGGTATTAGCGCTAGGTGGAGTTGCTGCTTTGAATGTCACGAATCCAGATTGGAGAGCTAACACTATCTTTGCGTCTGCAAAAGACAAGCAACTAGCGTGGCTGAAAGAGCACGAAAAACAAATCATGGCATGGATTCAATCTAGGTATCCTAAAATTACTACGGTGAACTTCGATTGGAACACGTATCGAGTAGGAGCTATTAGTAATGGTGTTCAAACAGTAGGATATAATTTGTCGGTAAAAGGAACGTTTAACGATAATTCGGATACGGTATTAGTCATTGATTTCAGTCTTAAAAATAAAGAGGATATTCCAACGATGAAAGACATTGGGATGAATAATCCTCCGAGCATAAAAAAGGGCAAAGGCCTATATATTTTTGAGTAGGTTAGTTGAAAGAAAAGAGTGGGAAGAGTATGAAAAAGAAAGTAGCAATTACAGCCAGCGCTCTGCTGTTACTGACGGTGGGTGGCGTCTCAGCACTCAACGTGATCAATCCAAGTTTGAGAGAGAACACGATCTTTGCGACTACAAGAGATAAACAACTCGCCTATCTTAAAGCGCACGAGAAAGAAATTGTAGCGTGGATTCACTCAAAGTATCCGAAAGTAGAATCAGTACAGTTTGATTGGAACACATATCGAGTGGGAGCAGTTAGTAATGGAGTTTCCAATAATGGATACAAACTAAGTGTAAAAGGTACCTTTAATGAACTTCCAGAGACTGTTCTGTATGTCAGTTTCGGTTTAGATAATGCAGATAGTATGCCAGATATTTCTAGAATAGGGATGAATCATCCCCCGGGTATTCTTAAAAATGGAGTACTTATTAATTATGAGTGATTGGAGTTCATGTATGAAAAAGAAAACAGTAATTACAGCCAGCACCCTGCTGTTACTGACAGTAGGTGGCGTAACAGCGCTCAACGTCATTAATCCCAGCTGGAGAGAGAACACGATTTTTGCGACGGCAAGAGACAAGCAATCGGCATGGCTGAAAGCGCACGAAAAAGAAATTGTAGCATGGATCCATTCTAGATATCCAAAAATAGAATCTGTACAGTTTGATTGGAATACTCTAGAGGTTGGAGCTGTAAGCAATGGAATCTTTGCTGAGTCATATAATTTATCGGTAAAAGGAACCTTTAATAATAATCAAAAGACAATAATTTTTATTGATTTTAGATTAGAGCACTCAGATAGCATTCCAGAGATGTCTCGGATAGGAATGAACCATCCTCCAAGAATTAAAAGAGATGGTGGGATTTATATCTACGAATAAAACAATCTATACAAAAAGGAGGGGAAGCCTTGAACAAATTAACTTTTACAAATTCGATGTCTACATGCCATAAAATAGTAACGGACTCGAACGGAAAAAGATATCTGATGGATACAAGTACCATAAGACCAAATATTTACGGTTTCGGGATTATTCCAAAGCAAGTGAGTATAGAGATGGTGGAGTTCGGTTATCACGATCAAAATTTTGAATTTAAAGCTAAACCCTCACCAAAGTATATGGGGGCAGTTGCGGCGACACAACCACTAACGACGATACTGTTTAAGATGTTTGAGAATATTTTCTTAAAATATAATATTCATCAGCGAGCTCTTTTGAAATGGGGGATCGTTGCTTTATCGGTATTTATCGCATACTTACTTGTAAAAGTTTACGTCAAACGAGCTCAGAAGAAAGTTGCAGAAAGATTGCCAGAAAACGCAAAACGATATACTGCAACATTTACGTTTAGCAAAAGAAGAGATTTTTCTTATTGGTTTGGAATAGGACTTGTGGCTATTTTTGTATTTTTATTTATGCGATCAAATAATGGAAGCGAAGGAATTTTATTGATTCCGATTACGATACTATCGTGGTATTTTTTTTATCGTTTGGTTAGGCATGACGCCTATTCATTATGACTATGAGAAACAATATATTAGCCTTGTCTCAATCGAAGAGAAAAAGTAAAAACGGAGTGGAATATGGAAGAAGTAACAATCACTAACGCTAATTCGATGTGTTATAAACTGTTGACCGACGCAAAGGGTAATCAATATTTGATGGATGTGAGTACAGTTTCGAATAAACTTTACTGCTTTGGAGTTCAATCAGATAAAGTAACGGTTGATATGATTGAAATCGATAAAAATGATACGAAGTTTGAACAAAAGAATCTGCAATCAAGTACTTTCGTTGCGATTACAGCAGGAAGTCAATTGTTTGCGAATATAGTGTATCGCTCGTTAACTGAATTCATAAGAGAACAAAAATTACATCAACAAATTATTTTTCAAGTGAGCCTCTTTATGATTTCAATTCTCTTTGCGGCACTACTGATGAAATTATTAGCTACGATGTCAAAGAAATACGTGGCAGACCGATTGCCTACGAATCCAAAGAGATATGTTGCAACATTTAAAACGACGTCCAAACGACATCTTTCGTTTTACATTCCACTTTCCATTAATGTAATTCTTTTTTTATTTTATTTAAGAGCTAGCATTGGTGGAAGTGTGGTACTTTTAGTTTTTAATACTATTTTGACGCTTTGGATTTTGATTGGTTGTTTTGTAGGATTTCCAGTAGATATTCTTTATAAAAACAAGGAATTTCAATTAGAATCCATCAAAGAAAAGTAACGAACAAAAGATGATAGAAGAAATACAATAATCTTTAGGAGTACTCATATGAAGAAAAAGAGAAAAATAGGGAGAATCATAGTAGGGATTCTATTATCATATGTCGCCATAGTACTAATTTCGAAATATCGGGAGAAAGTATATATTCGAGAAGAGTTACAGAAGCCAGAAGTCATTGCAGTCATTGAAAAAGCCCTAAGAAGTATAGAGAATAATATTATCAGAGAACCTAATGGAATAGTTGTTAGTGATAAAAAGATTAGAAATCAAGATACTAGTGATAGAGGTGTTAGCGAAAACAATATCATCAAATCATATGAAATTGATTATGATAAAACCCAACTGAATTCATGGGGGTTTGGAATTGAAGCTGAAATATCGATAAATGGGAATCCCGATTTAAGAATAGGCTTACTCATCAGTAATAAAGAGAGTACTGGGAGGTTTGAGGACAAGAATAAGGAATCGGAAAATTATCAAATTAACAGCTATTCTATTTCTAGAGAGGCGGATGATTATCTTAGAGACGAAGAAATGAAGAGGCCAGAAATAGTAGCTTTGATAAAAGAGGAGCTTCTAAAGCTGGATCCAGAGGCATTTACTGAGAAGGGGAAAATTCGTTCTTACAAGGTTAATGTGGATAAAATGCCATCTGTAGAGGATAGGGGCCTTAATTCTGAGCTTTTGATTAACGGGAATGAAAACTTGAGAATGAAATTCACTATTATAAAAAAAGACGGGAAATATGAATTTGGTGGTGGTTTTACTTATGAAGAGTTAGATAAGTTCTTGAAATAGTAATCCGTTATGTGCCACAAAAATTAATTAAACCAGCCGAACCTAGCAGTGATGCTGGGTTCTTTTTTACGAGCAAGTATAGTAAAAACGCTGGTGGAGCAGTATAATAAAGATAAATTCAGGAATCCGTTTTTAGGGAGAGGGGCTGTTGGAAATGAGTCAAAAAGCTAGAGAAATTGTCACCATTGCGTTTGGGGTCACTAGTTGCGCAAATGCAATCTATCAGCTAGTATTTCGTCGAGATATCGCACTGTTTTTTTTGAGTGTGATGGTTAGTAGGCTTGCCTTTTATACTTGGGTAAATCGGGATAATCCAGATAAGTTCAAAAGGCTCAATCACGGATTAGTTGTCGTCTTTATTGGGATGGTAGCTGCTACTGCCTTTTTCCTCATCATGAATCATTTTTTTGGATTTGAGCAATGGGAGCCTTGGCAAAAATCCGTCGTTCAATTGTCGTTTATCTTTGGGTTAGTGCCAGTAGTGAATCGATATTTAAAAAAATAATAGTTTTTATGGAGGCGTCATATGGCACTTTTACAAGTTTCATTTTTTTCAAAAACATTAATAAGAACCGTCCCGCTGTCAGTCTACTTGCCTAGCGATGCGGTGGACTTTAATAATCAGTATCTTTCGGAAGGTCCCTATAAAGCATTGATTCTTCTACATGGCGTTATGGGCAGCGAACAGGATTGGGTCAATCAGACGCGAATTCTTCGATACGCAAAAGAGAAGAATCTCGTCCTCATCATGCCTTCGGGGGAAAATCATTTCTACGTAGATCAACCATGGAACTATACGAACTATGGAGAATTTATCGGGGTGGAGCTTCCAGAAATCTCACGCCGAATGTTTCCTGTTTCTCGAAAACGTGAAGACTTGGGTATTGCCGGGCTTTCGATGGGTGGATATGGGGCACTTCGAAACGGTATCAAATATCCCGACACCTTTAGTGTGATAGCTTCTTTTTCGGGAGCCATTTATAAAAATGCATTACCTTTCAAAGAGGATAGTAGTTCTCCATTTTTCTTAACAACTCGATACGCTAAATCGATTTTCAAAGATCAAGACTATTATGATTCGCACGGAAATCAATTGTTTAAAGCGATAGAAAAAGTCGAGAATCCTTCCGACTTAAAAATATTTATGACTTGTGGAACCGAGGATTGGCTTCTGGATAAAAGTCGTGAATTCAGTCGTTTTCTATTTGAAAAAGGTGTCCCTGTTATCTATAAAGAAAAAAGTGGCGGACACGAATGGGATTTCTGGGATTGGTCCATCAAAGAGTTTTTGGATTGGTGGATTCCAGAAGATGCAGATCAAGGCGTGTCGAGCGGGAACGTGAAATCGTAAGACGAGCGCGATATTGTTGCAAGCGTCGGGTTTGAATGGTAGAATATTTTGTATATTAGAGCGATGAACAAGAGGAGTAAAATGACTTTGTTTATGAGAGAGGGAAGACTTGGTGCAACTTCCTAGCAAATTCATTTGAAGGTAGCTTGTGAGCTTACTCTACGAAAAGAAGTAATAGAGTACGGAGACGACACTTCGTTACCAACATCGAGGCGTAATGAATGATTACGCGAATATTAGGTGGTACCACGAATTTAATCGTCCTATGGAGAGTGTCTTCATAGGATTTTTTTATTGGACACAAACAAGATACAAGGAGGAAAATCAATGGCTAAAGAAATGTCATCTAAGTTTCAACCACAAGAAGTTGAAGCTGGTAAATATCAATGGTGGGTTGATTCCGGCGTCTTCCACCCAAACGAAGATCCAAACGCTGAACCTTATTCAATCGTTATCCCGCCACCAAACGTAACAGGGAAATTACACTTAGGACATGCTTGGGACGTAACCTTACAAGACATGATTATCCGTCAAAAACGTATGCAAGGGTTTGACACTTTATGGTTACCAGGGATGGACCATGCTGGTATTGCAACTCAAGCAAAAGTTGAAGAAAAATTACGCGGAGAAGGCTTATCTCGTTATGACCTTGGCCGTGAGAAGTTCCTAGAACAAACATGGGAATGGAAGGAAGAATATGCCAGCCATATCCGTGAACAATGGGCAAAAATGGGGATTTCTGTAGACTACCGCAGAGAGCGTTTCACATTAGATAAAGGGTTATCTGACGCCGTGAAGAAAGTCTTCGTAACTTTATACGAAAAAGGCTTAATCTACCGTGGTGAGTACATCATCAACTGGGACCCTAAAGCCAAAACG
Source organism: Granulicatella sp. 572.rep1_STHE (assembly GCF_001073445.1). NCBI lineage: Bacteria > Bacillati > Bacillota > Bacilli > Lactobacillales > Carnobacteriaceae > Granulicatella > Granulicatella sp. 572.rep1_STHE. The sequence goes on from NZ_JVBO01000046.1 coordinate 36,388, forward strand.
TCATTATCCGATATCGAAGTAATCCATAAAGACGTTGAAGGTGCGTTCTATCATATGAACTATCCTCTAGCAGACGGAAGTGGATTCCTAGAAATCGCAACAACTCGTCCAGAAACACTTCTTGGAGATACGGCTGTTGCGGTTCACCCAGACGACGAACGTTACCAAGCGCTTATCGGGAAAACAGTAATCTTGCCACTAATGAACCGAGAGATTCCAATCATCGCTGACGAATACGTTGAGCAAGATTTCGGAACAGGGGTTGTAAAAATCACTCCAGCGCATGACCCGAACGACTTTGAAGTAGGAAACCGTCACAACTTACCTCGTATTAACGTCATGAACGATGATGCGACAATGAACGAGTTAGCCGGTAAATACGAAGGCATGGACCGCTTTGCTGCGCGTAAAGCCATCGTGAAAGATTTAGAAGAAGCTGGCCTTCTTGTGAAAATCGAAAAACATTTACACAGCGTTGGTCACTCAGAACGTACAGATGTTGTTGTTGAACCACGTCTTTCAAAACAATGGTTCGTAAAAATGGGACCTTTGGCAGAGCAAGCCATCAATGCGCAACGCGAAGAAGGCGACAATACTGTAAACTTCTACCCACCACGTTTCAATGATGCGTACTTACGTTGGATGGAAAACATTCACGACTGGGTAATTTCACGTCAATTATGGTGGGGACACCAAATCCCAGCTTGGTATCATAAAGAAACAGGCGAAGTATACGTAGGCATGGAAGCGCCAAGCGATATCGAAAACTGGACACAAGATCCAGACGTATTAGATACTTGGTTCTCATCTGCGTTATGGCCATTTTCAACAATGGGTTGGCCAGACGAAGAAGCAGCTGACTACAAACGTTACTATCCAACAAACACACTTGTAACAGGATACGACATCCTTACTTTCTGGGTAAGCCGTATGATGTTCCAAGGGTTAGAATTTACAGGGAAACGTCCATTCAAGAACGTTTTAATTCACGGATTGATTCGTGACAGCCAAGGACGAAAGATGAGTAAGTCTCTTGGAAACGGGGTTGACCCAATGGAAGTGATCGAGCAATATGGTGCCGATGCGCTTCGTTGGTTCTTAGCAAACGGTTCTGCTCCAGGGCAAGACGTTCGTTACTCAACAGACAAGATGGATGCTTCATGGAACTTCATCAACAAGATTTGGAACGCAAGCCGTTACGCGTTAATGAACGTTGGCGACTTAACTGTGGACCAAGTAGATATCACTGGTGAGAAAACTCTTGCGGATAAATGGATTTTAACACGCTTAAATCAAACGATTGGCAAAGTGACAGAACTCTTCGAGAAATTCGAATTCGGTGAAGCAGGACGTCTCCTATATCGCTTCATCTGGGATGATTTCTGTGACTGGTATATCGAAATGTCGAAAGAAACATTAGCAGGGGACGACGAAGCTGCGAAATTAACAACACGTAGCATTCTTGTATATGTATTAGACAACACATTACGTCTATTACACCCAATCATGCCTTTCGTTACAGAAGAAATCTGGCAATCTGTTCCTCACGTTGGGGAATCATTAGTGGTCGCAACTTACCCAACGGTTCACCCAGAACAAATGGACGAAAAAGCAGCTGAAGAAATGGAATTCTTAATGGACTTCATCCGTTCAGTACGTACGGTTCGTAACGAAATGAACACACCATTATCAAAACCAATTAACATCATTGCGAAAGTGAGCGACGCAGCACACTACACTGTCTTGAAAGAAAACGAATCTTACATTGCACGCTTCTCAAATCCAGAAGAATTTGTTTATGGTGAAGACGTTGAAGCACCATCTGACGCGGTAACTTCTGTTATCACAGGTGCTGAAATTTACTTGCCATTAGCAGGATTAATCAACATTGAAGACGAAATCGCTCGTCTTGAAAAAGAAGCAGAGAAATTGCAACAAGAAGTGGATCGTGTCGAGAAGAAATTATCGAACGAGAAATTTGTGGCAAAAGCTCCTGCAGCGGTTGTTGAAGCTGAACGTGCAAAAGGTGCGGACTATCAAGCACAACGAGAAGCAGTGTTAGAACGTATCGCAACATTGAAGAAAATCTAATCCGTTTGAACGGCGAGGAGAGCGTATGAAGTGTCATGCGCTCTCTTTTGTATGTTCCGGTGGACAATTTTCTGTTATGATAAATGAGGAAAACAGGAGGTGAGTGAATGATTCAAGAGTGGTTAAAAAAGAGCGAGAGTATTCCGCGTAAACTTGGATTGTACCGCATGGAGGCTATCCTAGAAGCGCTTGGAAATCCAGAACGTAAATTGAAGAGTATTCATATTGCTGGGACGAATGGAAAAGGGTCCACTGCAGCGATGGTGACGGCCTTTGCAAAAGCACATGGATTGCGAGTAGGGACATTCACTTCACCGCATATGGACAGTATCAGGGAACGCATTCAGCTAGACGGAGTGCCTCTTGAAGAAGAACCGTTCTGGCAAGCCGCATTAGTTGTAAGAAAAGTGGAGATCCGCTTATTCGAAGAGTGGGGACCCTTTAATTATTTTGAGATTTTAACGGCGATGATGTTTGTCGTCTTTCAACAGGAAGCCGTCGACCTTGCGATTATTGAGGTCGGGATTGGAGGTCTTCTCGATAATACGAATGTCGGCCATCCACTCGTCAGCGTCATTACGACGATTGGGTTGGACCATCAAGACTTACTCGGAAGTACGTTGAAAGAAATCACTGCGCAAAAAGCAGGGATTATTAAGGCTGGGCAACAAGTGGTTGTTGGACCAGTCACGCGTGAATGTATGGATGTAATTAGTGGAGTCGCTAGTGAGAAAGGCGCAATGGTACAGGTTTTTGGGGAGTCATTTTCGCTGGTAGAAGATTCGTATCAAGATGGAGCGTTAACGATTCCGCTGGAACAGTTAGCCCTCAAAGGAGCCTTCCAAAAGGAGAATGCGACCGTGGCAATTCGAGCGTTCCGAGCATGGATGGAAGAAACGGGAAGAAGTATGCAGACTAAATTAGTTGAGTCAGCCCTCCCTGTCGTTTCTTGGCCAGGACGCATGGAAGTGTTGCAAGACACGCCACTTATTATCATTGATGGTGCTCATAATTTGCCTGCCATCGAGCGACTCATACAAAATATGACGGAACTCTTTGGCAAGAAACAGACACTCTTATTTAGTGCGCTTACTCGAAAGGATAGTCAACAAATGCTTGCAAGATTACAAGAAGCTCTTCCAGATGTGAACATCATCTTAACGAGTTTCCATCCTTCAAGAGGCCTGTCGATAGCTAGAAGTGACGTGGAAGCGTACTTAGATTCTCCCAAGATTTCCTTTGAAGAAAGCTTTGAAGAAGTTATCGAACGGTTTGCCTGCTCGATAGATGATAAGAGCGAATTATGGGTGACGGGCTCTCTCTATTTTATCGCTGAAGTTCGTCATTGGTGGAACAACCGCAAGCCTAAAGAAGAGTAGACATCGTAACTCTTTGTAGAGAAAATAAAGAGGAAGTGTCACAATGATTGAATCGAGATTATTAGAAGTACCTTTAAGCGCCATGCCACGAGAACGCCTCGAACGGTATGGCGCTAAAGTGCTTGAAACCCATGAATTATTAGCTATTTTACTAAGGACAGGTTCTAAAGATTTGAATGTATTACAATTATCCATTGTGGTTTTGAATACTTTTGAAGATTTGCATTCGTTAAAGATGGCAAGTCTGGACGAACTCATGCACATTAATGGGATTGGACGAACAAAGGCCATTGAACTAAAGGCGGCCATTGAACTAGGAGCCAGACTAAACAAAGCTTCTCAGATGAAACTAGGAAAAATCACGTCTTCTAAAATGGCGGGGCAGTGGATTGTAGAAGAGTTAAAAGATGCCTATCAAGAACATCTTGTAGCGCTCTATTTGAATACTAAGAATGAAGTAATAAAAAAGAAAATGATTTTCATCGGCGGATTAAATAGTGCGGTTGCTCATCCAAGAGAAATCTTTCGGGAAGCAGTGAGATATTCGGCAGCACGTGTCATCATTGGACATAATCATCCGAGTGGGAATCCTGAACCGTCTCAAGCAGATATTGATTTTACCAAAAGACTGATGGATTGTGGGGAATTAATGGGGATTGAACTTCTAGATCATTTTATTGTGGGGGGAGAGCATTTTATTTCTTTGAAAGAAATCGGAGTATTGTAAAAATAAAATGATTATTTCATTTTTCTTGAAAAGATGAAAATTGAAGAAAATGAAGAATTTCAGATTTCACGAAAAATAAACGTGAAAAATAAGGAAAGCATTCGGAAAAAACGCATAAAACTTCAATTGTTCATAAAATTTCTATCCGAATTCGGAAATACTCTTGTAAAAAGGTTTCTTAGATGGTATACTGAACTTGTGTTTTTGTTAGGTATAGAAATAGTGTAAAGATTTACTCCTTTCGAACCATTAGCAAGAATATGAATAACAAGTGCTATGGCACAAGGAGGAAATGTTCATGGAACAAGGTACAGTAAAATGGTTTAACTCAGAAAAAGGTTTTGGGTTTATCGAACGTGAAGGTGGAAACGATGTATTCGTACACTTCTCAGCAATCCAATCTGAAGGATTCAAAACATTAGAAGAAGGACAAGCAGTTCAATTCGATGTTGAAGAAGGCGCTCGTGGACCACAAGCAGCTAACGTAGTTAAACTATAATTTAAGTTTAAACGATGATACCACCGGTTTTCCGGTGGTTTTTTTATTTTGCCTAATACTTTTTTCAAACGATAAATTTGATTGATTAAAAAGTTAGAATGACTTGTTTAGGGAGAAAATTTTTGGGTCAAAAAATGACAGTGGTAATACTTATGATTGAAGAAAAACGGGAATTATTCCCAAGTTCTTTGAATTGCGCTTTCTTTTGGAGGTATATCAAGTTTTCAGAAAAAAACCAAATAATACCTAAAAAATATGTGAAAATTCAATTGGTTTTTATAGAAATTTTATAAAAATTATGATAAATTTTAAAGGTAAAGAATGCTACGAAATTCACTAAAAAATGGATAGTAAACAATTTGGGAATAGACTAGCATAAAATTACATTGTACATTTACAATTGAATATTTAGAAAGGAAGGAAGAATGTATGAATAAGAAATTACGATCTTTGTTTCAAATCATTGTTCTTTGTTTAGGGATCTTTATCCAACCCTTCGTTGCTCTTACTAAAGTGCACGCCACAGAGTATAATGATGTCATCACTAGTGTTGGTGTGAAAAACAGCTCTGGTGGGGATTTGAATCAAGGATTAGATATTTGGCAAGATTTTCGTCTTACTGCGACTTTCCAACTGCCAGATAACAAAGTGCATGAAGGAGATACGACAACTCTAAGTTTACCATCTGAGATTGCGTTTTCGAATTCGTCAAATATTGAACTTCGAGACGGATCTGGTAACCTTGTAGCTACAGGACAATTAGATGCGGCTAACAAAACAATTACTATACGGTACACTAACTATGTTGAGAACAAGTCTGGTGTTCGTGGAGAGTTTTTTGTTTATGTACGTGTTGATCACAGTGTAGTGAGTCAAGAAAAAAATATTGATGTTAAGGTTACTGTTGGAAGTAAAGTTTTAGTTGCTGGGAGAGTGCGCTATAATGGACCTCCAAAAAGATATGACTCTAAGATTGAAAAGAGTTCATTTCAACAGGCAGGAGACCCAGATAATGTAATTCGTTACAATATTACGGTTAACCGTAATATGGCCAACTATAGTAACGTAACGATTACGGATAAATTCACTTCTCCAAACATTTCATTTTTACCAGATACATTCAAAATCTATAAAGTAGATTGGGTGTGGAATAATGGAGATTGGACTTATCAAAATCTTCGTGATATGACTAGTACGTTGAAACCTAAATTGGTACCAAATGCGAATGGAGATGGATTTACTCTTCCGTTAGGAGATACCAATGGTTTTGGATATATGATTGAGTATCAAGCTAAAGCCAACTATGATTTAGTCGATCGAGAAATTATTACGAATACTGCAAATATGATTTATAATGGCGGACAAACTGAACAGTCTACAAGTTCTCGTGCGTATCAAATTGCAGGAGGGGTTGCAGAAGGGTATGTTTTCACGATTAACATTCATAAAGTAGATGAAGCTGGACAACCTTTAGAAGGTGCTAAATTCGAAGTAGTTCGTGATCGTAACCAAGCTGTTGTAGGAACACTTACTACAGGACCAGATGGAAATGCTAGTGTAAATCAATTATTACGTGACAATTATACGATTCGTGAGATTGAAGCTCCTGCAGGGTATGATAAGTTAACTACGGAGATTAAAATTAATCCAACTGATTTTGGAACGGATAAAGCTGTAACGCGCGAAGTCCAAAATAGAAAGACTCCTCCAAGTACGAAGAAAATTACTTTCAGTAAAGTAAACTTAGGCGGAACTGAAATTGCGGATGCTAAAATCAAAATCTTCAAAGGTGAAACTGCAGAAGGCAATCCAGTACAAAGCTGGATATCAGAAGCAGGAAAATCTAAGGAATTAGATTTAGAGCCTGGAACATACACATTCCACGAAGAAGCAGCGCCAACAGGATATCTTAAAGTAACGGATATTACTTTCACAGTTAACAGCGATGGAACAGTGACAGTAACGAAAGTCGGCGAGAAAGATTCTAAAGGTGAAGATAATAAAGTAGAAGCTAAAGGTTCAACACTTAAAATCACTGACAAAGACGATGACCTCCCACGTAAGATTACTTTCAGTAAAGTAAACTTAGGCGGAACTGAAATTGCGGATGCTAAAATTCAAATCTTCAAAGGCGAAACTGCAGAAGGTAATCCAGTACAAAGCTGGACATCAGAAGCAGGAAAAACTAAGGAATTAGATTTAGCACCTGGAACATATACATTCCATGAAGAAGCAGCGCCAACAGGATACCTTAAAGTAACAGACATTACGTTCACAGTAAACCATGATGGAACAGTGACCGTAACAAAAGTCGGCGAGAAAGATTCTAAAGGTGAAGATAATAAAGTAGTAGCCAACGGTTCAACACTTAAAGTGACTGACAAAGATGATGATTTACCACGTAAGATTACATTCAGTAAAGTAAGCTTAGGCGGAACAGAAATCGCAGACGCTAAAATTAGGATCTTCAAAGGTGACAAAGCAGAAGGTAACCCAGTAGAAAGCTGGACATCAGAAGCAGGAAAAACTAAGGAATTAGATTTAGCACCTGGAACATATACATTCCATGAAGAAGCAGCACCAACAGGATACCTCAAAGTAACAGACATTACGTTCACAGTAAACCATGATGGAACAGTGACCGTAACAAAAGTTGGAGAGAAAGATTCTAAAGGTGAAGATAATAAAGTAGTAGCCAATGGTTCAACACTTAAAGTGACTGACAAAGACGATGATTTACCACGTAAGATTACATTCAGTAAAGTAAACTTAGGCGGAACAGAAATCGCAGACGCTAAAATTAAGATCTTCAAAGGCGAAACTGCAGAAGGTAACCCAGTAGAAAGCTGGACATCAGAAGCAGGAAAAACTAAGGAATTAGATTTAGCACCTGGAACATATACATTCCATGAAGAAGCAGCGCCAACAGGATATCTCAAAGTGACAGACATTACGTTCACAGTAAACCATGATGGAACAGTGACGGTAACGAAAGTCGGCGAGAAAGATTCTAAAGGTGAAGATAATAAAGTAGTAGCCAACGGCTCAACACTTAAAGTGACTGACAAAGATGATGATCTTCCACGTAAGATTACATTCAGTAAAGTAAACTTAGGCGGAACAGAAATCGCAGACGCTAAAATTAAGATCTTCAAAGGCGAAACTGCAGAAGGTAACCCAGTAGAAAGCTGGACATCAGAAGCAGGAAAAACTAAGGAATTAGATTTAGCACCTGGAACATACACATTCCATGAAGAAGCAGCGCCAACAGGATACCTCAAAGTGACAGACATTACGTTCACAGTAAACCATGATGGAACTGTAACGGTAACAAATGTTGGTGAAAAAGACTCTAAAGGTGAAGAAAACAAAG
>NZ_JVBO01000001.1:0-264 GCF_001073445.1 Granulicatella sp. 572.rep1_STHE
AAAACATCGACTGGAAAACAAGGGAAAGAACAAAAGGAAACACCGCAATTTACAGCGGGAGATTCAGACGTTCCACTTACGATTGATGCTTCAAACCCAGTGAAGTTTGTGGATCCAACAACGAATGAACCAACAGACAAAACAGAATTACCAGCAATGAAAGATGGTAAACAAGTGGGAACGTATAAACTAAATCCAACTACAGGAGAAATTACGTTCACGCCAAATAAAGACTTTGTTGGAACACCAGAAGGTGTCACTGTC